>NZ_JTLI01000007.1 GCF_000799075.1 Cetobacterium sp. ZOR0034 | reverse complement strand
CTTTTCCAGCAATAATATGAACTAAGGGCCCGCCTTGAATTCCAGGGAAAATTATTTTATCAATTCTTTTTGCAATCTCTTCATCGTTTGTTAAAATAAGTCCTCCTCTAGGACCTCTAAGAGTTTTGTGTGTAGTACTAGTAGTAATATGTGCATGCTCTATAGGTGATGGGTGAAGCCCCACTGCAACTAAACCAGCAATATGTGCCATATCAACAACTAAGAAAGCTTCAACTTCATCAGCAATCTCTCTGAATTTTTTAAAATCTATAGTTCTAGGGTAAGCACTCGCTCCGGCTATAATAAGTTTCGGTTTGTGTTCTAAAGCAAGAGCTCTTATTTCATCGTAATCTATTCTTTCATCATCTTTTCTTACGCTATACGAAATAACATTATAGTCACTTCCTGAAAAGTTAACATTTTTTCCATGAGTTAGATGACCACCGTGATCAAGTCTCATACCTAAAATAGTATCTCCTAAATCGATTAGAGATCTGTATGCAGCCATATTTGCTCCAGATCCAGAATGAGCTTGAACATTAGCATATTTAGCTCCAAATAATTCTTTTGCTCTTTCGATAGCAAGTGATTCGACAACATCTACAAATTCACAGCCACCATAGTAACGCTTTGAAGGGTATCCTTCTGCATATTTATTAGTCAAAACTGATCCAACAGCTTCCATAACACTAGTTGATACAAAATTTTCCGAGGCGATAAGTTCTAAACCATACTCTTGTCTATGTAACTCATTTTCAATAGCATTGTAAATATCAAGATCTTTATTTTTTAAACAATTTAACATAATGCATCCTCCCTAATTTAAAGTATTAGATTGATTATATACCAATTAGTTTAAATATGCTAGAAAAATAGAGATATAAAATAAAAAAATTGACTTTATATTTAAATGTGTTAAAATTAGTTCGTGAAATATTTATTTTAAAAAGATACTTATATAAATTTGGGATATGGCCAAAAGTTTCTACACCAAACCGTAAAATTGGTACTATGAGTAAAAGTGTATTGGGATTGATTTTTTACCCCGGTGAGCTTTTGCTTGCTGGGATTTTTTTATTTGGGAGGATTATTAACATGAAAAGTTATTTAAAGGGTGCTTTATTAGTAGGAAGTTTATTTATTGTAGGATGTAGTTCTTTAGTTGAAAAGAAAGAATCAGCTAATATAATTATAAAAAATGGAACTATTTTAACGATGAATGAAAAAAGAGATGTTATTGAAAATGGGGTTTTGGTAATAAAAAATAATAAGATAATATCAATAGGAAATGAAGATTTGTTAAAAAAATATAGTGCAAATAAAGTTATAGATGCTGAAGAGGGAATTATAATGCCAGGAATGATAAATACTCATACACATGCTTCTATGACTGTGTTTAGGTCATTAGCAGATGATGTTCCAGATAGATTGAATAGATATATATTCCCTTTAGAGAATAAAATGGTAAGCCCAGAGATGGTTTATTTAGGAGCAAGACATGGAGCTACAGAAATGGCTTTAGGTGGAGTAACAACTATGGTTGATATGTATTTATTTGAAGATGATGCAGCAAGAGCTGTTAAAGAAGTTGGATTAAGAGGAGTTATGACTCAAAATATAATTAAATATCCAACGGCCGATGGACAAAAGAAAGGTGAAACATTAGAAAGAGCAGTCGCTTTTGTTGAGAAATATAAAAATGATGAATTAATTACTCCAGGATTTGGACCACATGGACCACATACAGTAACAAAAGAGGAGTTATTAAAAATAAAAGAGTTATCTGAAAAATATAATGTGCCAGTGTCAATGCACGTTGCAGAAACTGATGTAGAGTTTGATAGAATAAAAAAAGACTTTAAAATGACTCCTGTAGAATATTTAGATTCGTTAGGATTATTAAATGAGAGATTCATAGCAGCTCATAATATATTTGTGACTGATAGTGATATCGAATTAATGAAAAAGAGAGATATAGGAATAGCACATAATATGGTTGCTAATATAAAATCTGCAAAAGGAATTTCACCAGCATTAAAAATGCACGATATGGGAATGAGAGTGGGATTAGGAACAGATGGACCTATGAGTGGAAATACACTAGATATAATTGGTCAAATGGGGTATGTAGCAAAGTTACACAAATTAGATACAAAAGATAGATCTGCACTACCACCATTAAAAGCTGTAGAAATGGCCACAATTGGTGGAGCAAGAGCGATTCATAGAGAAAATGAGTTAGGAAGCTTAGAAATTGGAAAATTAGCTGATGTAGTTGTAATAGAAACGAAGTCTGTAAATATGAATCCAATATTTGATCCGTATTCAGCTTTAGTTTATTCAGCTAATGCTAGTAATGTAGATACAGTTATTGTAAATGGAAAAGTAATTGTAGAAGATAAGAGAATAAAAACAGTGGATTTAGAAAAAAATTCAAAGGAATTAAACAATTTTAAAGGAAAAGTTCAAAAAATAGCAGAAACTCTATAAATTTAGTAAAAATTATGTTATAATATATCCCTGCTTAAAAAAGTTATAAAACTATTTTAATATACAGGGAGGAAACTGATTAAAGTATGCTAGAAAAATTTGTCATTTTAATCACATTATTATATTCAACAGTAGGTTTTGGATATGATGATACAAGGATTAGGGAGATTATAATAAGTGAGGTCCTATCTCACGAAGGGGATAAGCTTGTAAGAACTCAAAAGGAACTTTCAAAATATGGAATAAGAAATTTTTTACTATTAGATTATAATAAAAAATTTGAAAAAGATTATGAAATAAAAACTTTAACAGAGGAGCAAGCAAGAGAAATAGCAGAGCACTTACTAATCGATTATAGATTAGATGAAATTAAACATTCGTATTCACAGATGATGATATTTGATATATTCTTCAATGGAGGATACAATGCAGGAGCAGTTATAACTCAAAGAGCATTGAAAAGATATCGACCATCAGAAGCTATTGTAGTAGATGGAGTTTTGGGTAGTAAAACAATAAAAGTTATTAACTCTGTTCAAGATCATGAAAAATTTATTGACCTTATAACTGAGGAAAGAATAGCTTATTATAAAAGTTTAAACAGCTGGGAACAGTACGGAAAAGGCTGGGAGAAAAGAATCGATGCCTATAGAATAAAGTTAAAAGAGATGGCAATGGTTGACAATGGAAATAGAATATAGTATAGTGTGATTAAGAGAATAAAAGTTTACTAGGGGAGCCTTATTGGCTGAGAAGTTTAGACTGACCCTTTGAACCTGATACGGTTAATACCGACGTAGGGAAGTAGCGAAAACAGTATTAGCTGATATATCTTTTAGTTGATAACTATGAATTCGAGCTACCCTTAAGGGTAGCTTTTTTTTATACATAAATAGGAGGTTGGAATGAAAAATATTTTAACAATTGCAGGGTCTGATTCATGTGGAGGTGCAGGGATTCAGGCGGACTTAAAAGCTATGAGTGCTCAAGGAACATATGGGATGAGTGTAATAACAGCTATTACAGCTCAGAATACAAAGGGTGTTTTTGCCGTTCAAGAGATTGATACAGATATTATAAAGAAGCAGATCGAAGTTATTTATGAAGATATAGCTGTAAGTTCAGTAAAAATTGGTATGCTTTCGAGCAGCGATATAATAAATATAGTTCATGAAACATTAAAAGATGTAAAAGCTAAAAATATAGTTATCGATCCAGTTATGATTTCTAAAAGTGGATATTATTTGTTAAAAGAGGATGCCATAGAAGCATTGAAAAGATTTTTAGAGATTGGAACATTGGTAACACCAAACATACCAGAAGCTGAAGTTTTATCAAATATAAAAATTGAAACTGAAGAGGATATGATAAAAGCCGGAAAAATAATAAAATCTATGGGTTCTAAAAATGTTTTAATAAAAGGTGGACATAGAGAAGACAACTGTACAGATATTCTGATAACAGAAGACAATGAAATCGTAAAATTTGAAGGAGTAAGATTTAAAACAAAGAATACACACGGAACAGGGTGTACACTGTCATCTACAATAGCATCTTATATAGGAAAGGGATTAACAGTAGAGGAATCGGTTAGATTAGGAAAAGAGTATATAAGCAAAGCTATAAAAAATTCATTTTCAATAGGAGAGGGAGTGGGACCCGTGGGTCATTTTATAGATTTATATAAAAAGGCAGGTGTAGATTTTGAATAAGCAGGGATTAAAAGAGGAGAAAATAATTGAAGTTATTAGGGGATTGGAAAAAATAAAAAATAAAACTCCTTTAGTTTATCATTTAACAAACACAGTGACAATAAATGACTGTGCAAATATTACTTTAGGAATAGGAGCGTCTCCACTGATGTCGTTTTGTATAGATGAGATTGAAGAGATAATAGGGTTTTCTTCAAGTGTTGTTTTAAATATCGGAACAATGGATAAAAGTATGAGAGATATGGCCATTGAAGTTGGAAGAATAGCAAATAGACTTAAAAAACCTATAGTTTTAGACCCAGTGGGAGTAGGAGCGACAAAGGCAAGAAGAGAATTGGTAGAAAATCTATTAAAAGAGGTAGAATTTACAGTTATAAAGGGAAATATGGCTGAGATAAAATGTCTTTTGGGAATGGATGTTAGAAGTAGAGGGGTAGATTCTTTAGAAAATGAAGAAAGTGGAGAAAAAATCGTTGTGTTAGCTGCAAAAAAATTATCAACAACTATAGCGATAACTGGAAAGATTGATTATATATCAAATGGAGAAAATGTAGTTAAGGTTATGAATGGAAGTAGTTCTATGGGATTAGTTACGGGTACTGGATGTATGATTTCATCACTGATAGGATCCTTTTTAGGTGCAGATAACAACTCTTTTATAAGTGCTTTAGGTGGAGTATTGTGTATGGGAATTGCTGGTGAACTTGCATCTAAAAATTATAGAGGGACAGGTGAATTGAAAGTTTCGATAATAAATAATATTTCAAATATGAATCAAGATATGTTAGAGATAGAAAGTAAAATAGCTACCAATTAAATTTGGTAGCTTTTTATATTTAAATCTATTTTTTATTTTGAGTAAATAAAGAGTAACCATTAAAAAATTGTACTGAGCAGAAGATCATAAGTAAAAATGAAGATAAAAATCTTGAAACAAAAAGAGCTGTCATAATAGCAATTTGATATTTGATAGCTACAATAGGAAGTGAACCTCCTAATATTTGACCAGTCATCATCCCAGGAAGAGAGACTAATCCAACATTTCCCATATTTGCAACAGATGGTCTAAATGCAAGTGAAACAGCACTAGAAATAAAAGGTTTAAGTGCTTCAAATTTCGTAGCTCCAAAAGATAAAGATAAAAGGTAACTCTCTTCATTTATTTTCATGCTTTTAAGAAAATCATTAATTGTTACAATCATCCCATTCACAGTATTTCCTAAAATCATTCCAGAGAGAGGAATAAGATACATAGCGTTAAACTTATCTTCTAATTTTAAAAGAAATATAGAAAAAAGAGAAAGGTTTAAAATTAACGGTGTAATTATTGCAATAGCAGTACTGAAGAAAAATTTTAAACTGTGTATCTTTACATCCCTGATAACTGTTATTGTAGCAGCACTGCTCATAAATATAAGATAGGCAATATTAATTAAGGGGTTGTTTAAAACTAAAATATAGTGTAGATATGCTCCTACAAGCATAAGTTGTATAAACATTCTAGATAGTGATTTTATAACCTTAGAGATTTGATTGATCTCTAAGTAGTTCATAATGAAAAAAATAGGAATTAAAAAAAATCCAAAATATAGTAAATTAGGTAAAAAAATATCTTGTGCCATTACAATGTAACCCTCCTGAATTTTTCTAATGATGTAGTGTGGTCGTGTGAAACTAAAATAACTGTTTTATCACTATTTAAAATATATTCAGTTACCTTCTCTTTCATTTCTTGATCTAGAGATGAGGTTATTTCATCTAAAATCCAAACTTCTCTATCAAGTAAAATTGTTATTATAAAAGCCAATCGCTGTTTTTCTCCACCTGAAAGCTCGTTTATATGTTTACTTAAAATATTTTTTTCAAGATGGAAGAGATTGAAAAAGTAAAAAAGTTTATCATAATCTAATTTTTTTTTAGCATTTAATTTGTAATTAAAAATATTATTTATTATTTTTTCGACATTATCATTTAGAAAAGGTGTAGATTGAGGCATATATCCTAAATATTTTCTTATATTATCAATAGTTTTTTCAGTCAATTCGATATCGTTAAAAAAAACTTCACCTGAATTAGGAGAGTTAAAACCAAGTAATATTTTTAATAGGGTACTCTTTCCTTTTCCAGATTTTCCAGATATTAAAACTTTTTCTCCTTTGTTGATGTTTAGACTAAATTCGTCTAAAATAATTTTTTCGTTGAATTTTAAACTGATATTTTTAAATTTAATCATAATTCCTCCTGAATTAAAAACTTCATAAGGATTTTAGCATATAAAGGTAGGAAAGAACAATAAAATTTTGTATGTAAATATAGGGAGAGTTAAATAAAAAGGAGGTTTCTTATGGATAAGACAAATATAAAATTACAACAATTAGATAAATTTGAGAGAAAGTTAATGAAGCATGGAAAAGTTTTAACTTTGAAGCCTAAAGAGGATTTTCTAGATGATTTTTTTAGAGAAAAAGGACATAATATAGAGCATTTAAAAGCAGAAAATACTCGACTTCATTTTGGAGATGAAAATTATGAAGGAATAGTAAAAGAAAGTGTGATAAAACTTATGAATAGTTTAAAGCAAACAGAAAGATTTGTAGGAATTTGGGCATTGGATACGCTTTTGAATTTAGACAGATTGGATATCTATTATGTTTTGAATAGATTGTATTCAGTTTTAGTTGAAAAAGGATTGCTATATCTATCTTTTAGAACAGGAAATGAGGATTGTTTTGAAAATGGAAAATGGTATACTTGTTTTACAGAGAATGAGTTAATTGATTTAATTGGATTCACAGATTTTAGTATAGTTGAAATGGAGAATTCTGAGAATCACATAAACTTAATATTAAAAAAGTGAGGCTTAAACGGTTTGCCTCACTTTTTTAACTTAACGTTTATGTTTTATCGTTAGCACCGATAGTTTGTTTTCTAAATCTTTTGTTAGAAGAGATTTGTTCATTCTCCAAATCCAATTACCTCCTAGTGTAGAAGGAGTATTCATTCGAGCTTCATCATCTAAATCTAAGAAATCTTGTAGTGGTGCTATAGTAAGATTTGAATTTGAGCTCCAAAGTGCTTCTATAAATTTCCAACTTATAGAGCTGTTGTTTTCTACTTTAGAAGTTAGAAATTTTGAAAGGTATTCATCACAAAAATTTTTATCTTTTTCATTTGTACTTTTATACCATCCGGTAACTGTTTGGTTATCATGAGTTCCAGTATAAGCCACACTTTTTTTAGGATATTTATGAGGAAGATAATCACTTTCCTCTCTTGAATCAAAAGCGAATTGTAGTATTTTCATTCCTGGGTAACCTGAATCCTTTAAAAGTTTATAAACTTTAGGAGTTAAAAAACCTAAATCTTCTGCAATTATATCTAAATCTCCTAAAGATTTTTTTATAGCATAGAAAAGCTTCATACCAGGTCCCTTTTCCCACTTACCAAATTGAGCAGTTTTAGCCTTTGCTGGAATAGCCCAATAAGATTCAAAGCCTCTAAAGTGATCTATTCTAACTTTATCATAAAGTTTAAAACAGCTTTTAACTCTTTTAATCCACCAACTGAAATTATTTTTCTCTATATATTTCCAGTTATAAAGAACATTTCCCCAAAGTTGACCATATTTACTAAAAGCATCTGGAGGACATCCTGCAACTTTTTTAGGCTGTAGTTTTTTATCAAACTCAAACATCTTAGGATTTTCCCAAGTGTCAGCACTATCTGTAGCAACAAAGATAGGAATATCTCCAATTATTTTTATCTTGTTATTATTCGCATATTTTTTTAAATCATCCCATTGTTTATAGAAGAAAAATTGTAGAAATATTTGAAAATCAATTTCATCTTTAAATTTTTCTTTGGCATTTTTTAAAGTTTTTTTACATCTGAAACGATATTCTCGCGGCCATTCTAACCATGATTTTCCATTGAAATTATTTTTTATAGCCATAAAAAGAGAGTAGTTATCTAACCACCAAGAGTTTTTATTTTTAAAACTTTTTAGCAAAGTAAAAGAGGTATGACTTTTAAAGTTTTCAAAAGCTAATCTCAAAACTGAATATCTTTCTATGTATAATTTGTCATACTGAATTTCAGAAATAGAATTTAATTCTTTTAAAGTTTTTAAATCTTCGTTTTTTAAAATATTCATCTCAACGAATGAGTCTAAATCAATAAAATATGGATTTCCAGCGAAAGCTGAAAAAGATTGATAGGGAGAGTCTCCATATCCTGTTACTCCCATTGGAAGAATCTGCCAATATTTTTGATTGCTATTTTTTAAAAAGTCAACAAACTCATAGGCACACTTTCCAAAATCACCTATTCCATATTTTCCAGGTAGCGATGTTATATGTAAAAGGATACCACTAGATCTTTCATTCATAAAAATACCTCACTTTTAGATTTAATAGCTCCGGGTATCTACGGGGAAAATACCCAGAGCAATAAAGAATTTAATTAAGTGTTAGAACCAAACTTCAGCTTGAACTCCAACTCTGATGTTGTCATCATTATATTTTTCTTTGTTATTTGCTGTATCTTGAGTTTCACCACCTACATATGTAACAAATGCTCTAATTTCAGGTCTAGCCCAGAATTGATTAGAATCAAGTTTTAGTGTAGGGGCAAAAGTTAATTTGTAGAATGTTCCGTTAGAATCTGTATCATCAGAGAAGTTAGATTCAGTATATCCTATTCCACCTTCAAATTGAAGTTCAAAGTTATTATTTATTTTGTAAACAGGTCTAACTACAAAAGCAGTTTCAAAACCATTCTTTTTATATAAATCAAGATCTCTATCTTCAGGTTTATTATCATATTGACCATATAAAGTTGTGAATAAATCCCATTTCTCGTTTAAATTAGTAAGTCCCCAAGTTCCAAGTCTATATGAAGTAGCTTTTTTATAGTTTCCAGTAGCATTTCCAAGAGAACCAAGTCCCCAAGTAGCTCCAATTCCAGAACCAATTTGACCATAGAATTTAGAGAAACCATTTAAACCATAGTAACTATTTAAGTTATATTGTGCAAATCCTTGGAATCCATTTTTAGCTAAACTAGAATTTTCATCTTCGTTATCTTGAGATTTTGCTCCAACTAGATCAAACTCGAAGTTACCGATAGAGTATTTTGTAACTAAACCAACTATATCTTGATCATCTCCTACACTAGAATTTCTTGCAACTGTTGCAAATCCTAATTTACCTTCTCCAAGAGCAATGTTGTCAACTCCTAATCCAGTACCTGATAAATCTGTATAGTAGTAGTCAGTTATATGAATATCTCTTCTGTTATAGTATCTTTTACCAGCCCAAACTGTAGAATCCTTAAATGCTCCTGTAAAAGTTGGAAGATTTCCCATCTCTACATAAACTTGTCTAGCTTGAATAGATGAATCTCCCCAACCATCATTTCCAGAACCAGAGTTATCAGAATAGCTACCTGAATCAGAAACTAGCATAGCATGGAATTTAGCCCAAGCTCCGTTTTCCATATAAAAACTTTTTACAAACTCTAATTCAGCATAAGTGTTATCTTCGTTTCCAAGTCTACCAACATATTTTTTATCAAAAGGTCCTGGGAAAGTTGAAGCTTTCTTTAAGCCTCTCTCAGCATTTAATAATAAACCAGTACGAGCATATCCATGGAATTCAAAACTAGGGTGTTGATCATTGTATTCTAATTTAGCAATTCTGTCTTCTAAAGCTGTAACATCGTATGCTGTTGAAACAACTTCTGGGCTTTGAACAATTTCTTTTGCAAAAGTATTCTGTGCAGCTGTACCAGTGATAATAACTGCAGATAAAAGTGTGAATAAATGTTTAATCTTCATAAATTTGATACCCCCTATTTATTTTTTAATGTTGTAAAAGCTTTACAACTTTGATACCAATATATTTATAACATTTTTTTTGATTTGTCAATAACAAAACTAAAAATTCTTAAAAAAAACATTTTTTTTTGAAAAAACACATAAAAATAAATAAAAATTTAAAAAAACTATTGACTATTTAGAAAAAAAAGAGTAATAATAGTGTTGTCATTAAGTTACAACATAAAACAGGAGGGGTAAGAATGGTAAGAAACATGTTTAGAAAATCGATGTTGGTATTCGCAGCAGGGATGTTACTATCAACAATGGCTTCAGGAAAAACTACAGAGATAACTTTGTGGGAACAAATGGAGCCAGCAGTTAGACCTACTTATTTAAAATTAGTTGATGAGTTTATGAAAAAGAATCCAGATGTAAAAGTAAATGTAGTACACTATTCAGTTGAAGATTTAAGAACACAATTTCAAAATGCTTCTTTAGCAGGACAAGGACCAGATATTGTTTATGGACCAAATGATAATATTGGAATATTTATGGTTTCAGATTTAATTAAACCTATTGGTAAAGTTGTATCAAAAGATTTAATAGCGAAATTTAATGATGGAGCTTTAAAAAGTGGAATGTATAATGATGAAGTTTATTTATTGCCAGAATTTTTAGGAAATCAGATAGCACTTTTATATAATAAGAAATTAGTAAAAAATGCTCCTAAAACATGGGATGAGTTTTTAGAAGTTGCAAAGGCAAACACAGCTGTAGATGCAAAAGATAAAGCTAATTCAAAATATGGATTCCTGTATAATGAGAAAGAACCATTCTGGTTTGTAGGATTCTACGCTGGATTTGGAGGAGAAATTTTTGATAAAAGTAATAATCCGACTTTAGATAATGAGGCTATGGTAAATGCTTTAACTTTTGTTAAAGATGTAAGAGCGAAGTATGGATTAGGTGAAGCTGGAATGGATTATGATATAGCTTCTCAACTATTTAAACAAGAAAAAGCAGCTATGATTTTAAATGGGGCTTGGTCTTGGAAAGAGTATGAGGATGCAGGAATTGACTTAGGAGTTGCTCCAATGCCGATTCCATCAAAGCATGGTTATGCGCTGTTTACAAATGCTTCTAAAGGTTACTCATTATCTGAAAATACTTCTGATTCAAAAGGAGAAGCTTTAAATAAATTCTTTGACTATATATTCTCTCCAGAAGTTAATGCTGAAATTGCAATAAATCAATCTCAAGCACCAGGGATAGAAGCAGCTAGAAACTTACCAGCAGTTAAAAATGATAAGCTTATGCAAGATTCAATAGCAACGATTGAACATACAGTTCCAATGCCTGTAATTCCAGAGATGAGAGCGATTTGGGATGCAATAAGACCAAATTTAGAGGCTGTTATAAATGGAAAGATGACACCACAAGATGCTGCTAAAAAAATGCAAAAAGATGCAGTAGATGGAATAAAAACTATAAAAGGTGAATAAAATATAGGGAGGTTGGAGTTTTTCCAACCTCCAAAATTAAAAAAGGAGACTGATTATGAGTGGAAAAGGAAGACTAGTAGGTAAAAACACACCATATTTATTTATAGCACCAGCTTTTATTGTAATGGCAATAATGGTATTTTATCCACTAGGATATGGATTTTGGTTATCTTTAACTAATATGAGTTTAAGAACATTTAAAAACCCTGGATTTGTAGGCTTACAAAATTATATTAGAGTATTTCAAGATCCAGATGTTTTAGCAACATTTATAAGAACTATAATTTGGACTTTTGTAAACGTATTTTTTCATGTGACTATAGGATTATTTTTAGCTCTTTTACTAAATAGAAAGCTACCAGGAAAATCTATTCTGAGAGTATTTCTTATAATTCCATGGGCGATGCCTCAATATATAGCTGCTCTTACTTGGAAAGGTATGTTTAATCAAAATTTTGGAGCTATAAATCTAATGCTTGGATGGTTTGGAATTCAAAATTTACCTTGGTTAAGTGATCCTAAACTAACTTTTTATGCAGCTATAATAACAAATATATGGTTAGGGTTTCCATTTATGATGATGATAACATTGGGTGGACTTCAATCTATCCCGGCCGAACTTTATGAGGCAGCAGATATAGATGGAGCTAGTCCTTGGAGTAAATTTAAAGATATCACTTTGCCATTATTAAAACCGACATTAACTCCAGCAATAATTTTAGGAACAATTTGGACATTCAATATGCTAAACATAATAATAATTTTAGCAGGTGGATATGGAAATAAAGAGACTCAAATTTTAGTAACTGATGTTTATAGATTAGCATTTAATTTCTATAGATATGGCTTTGCAGCGGCATATTCGGTACTTATATTTATATTCTTATTGATTTTCTCTATTATCTACGTAAAGAAAAGCAATATTTTTAAGGAGGAAATCAGATGATAGATAAAAGTATATATTTTGAAAAAAATGATAGTTGGAAAAAGATAATAGGAATATATTTTATATTGATACTGTTTTGTGCAATAACTCTTTATCCTCTATTAAATGTTTTGTCGGTAGCTCTAAGACCTGGGAATCAACTGTTTTCAACAAGTTTAAGAATAATACCGCCAGATGCAACATTAGATAATTTTAGAAAAGCTTTATTTGAAACGGACTTATTGATTTGGTTAAAAAATTCATTGATTATATCTTTATTGACAGCAGTAATTGGAGTATTTATATCAATAACAGCAGGATATGCTTTTTCAAGATTTTCGTTTTGGGGAAGAAAGGTTGGGATGATGACATTTCTAGTAACACAGATGTTTCCAGCACCGATGTTACTATTACCTATGTTTATAATTTTAGTAAAATTAAAACTAATGAATAGTTTTTTAGGATTATTAATACCTTATGTAGCAGTATCAGTTCCCTTTTCTGTATGGATGTTAAAGGGGTATTTTGATACAATTCCAAAGTCTTTGGAAGAAAGTGCTTATATTGATGGTTGCAAAGTATGGCAGGTTATGTATAAAATAGTATTACCTATTTCAACACCGGCACTTGCAATAACAGCGTTATTTTCATTTATGACAGCTTGGTCGGAGTTTGTAATAGCTAGAATAATATTAACATCAGCAGAGAAATTAACTCTTCCAGTTGGATTAGTAAATCTTCAAGGATCATTTAGCGCAGAGTGGGGAACATATTCAGCAGCAGCATTGATAACAAGCATACCTGTAGTAATACTATTTGTCAGCTTATCAAGATATCTTGTAGGAGGTTTAACTGTAGGGGGAGTTAAAGAATAGGAGGATATTTTGGTAGAAAATGAAAAGATTTTAGAAAATTTAGAAAAGGTTGGTTTCGGAAGAAAGGAAGCAGAGGTTTTTTTAGAGTTGATAAAAAACCCAGGAACAAATGGTTCTCAAATAGCCAAAACTTTAGGTTATCCAAGAACAACAGTTTATCAAAATTTAGATATCTTACAAAAAAAAGGATATATAAATTCATATTTGGATAAAGAGATAACTTTTTATAAAACAATGGATTTGAATGAGATATTTGAAAACTATAAAAAAAATGTGGAAAGTGCTACAAAATTTTTAAAAGATGAATTAAATAAAGTTGGAGTAAGTGGAAAACAAAAACAATTTTATAACTTAAACTCTTTTGATGATATAAAAGATAGGTTTAAAACAATTTTAAAAAGAGCAGAGAAAGTTGTTTATATAAATACGAATTTGGATCTATTTGAATTTGAAAAAGATTTTAAAAAATTAAAAGAAAAAGGAGTTAGAATTATACTTTTCAGTTTTAATAAAACTGATTATGCGAATCTTGGGATTGAAGCTTATATAAGAGAGAGTTTTAATTTGAATGTGACTGATTCGGAAAAAAGAATAATGGTTGCAATAGATTCGACGGCAGCAATAATAGGAAGTAATTATGAAGGGGAGTTCTGTGGGACATATTCAGAGAATAAACTGCTTGTAAATATTGTAACAGAGCATATAAAAAATGATATCCACTTGATGAAATTAGAAAATCAATTTGGACATAATATCAATAAAATAATAACTTTAGATTTTTAAAATAAAATGGGGTGAATGAATGAAAAATCTATTTTTTTTAGGAGCGTTAGTATCAACACTTTTGGTATCAGGATGTAGTTCAAATGAAATAAAACATCAATCTGTAAAGAGTGATATAAGAAGTACTAAAACTACAATTTATGGGGCAAAGGACTCTACCTTAAGAGATTATCCACTATTGACAAAAGATGGAAGAATTTCATCGGATAGATTCAATATGGATATAAACTTTTTAGATGAAACGATAGATTTAACATTTGAAAATATATCGAAAGATGTAATTTTTCTAAGTTGGACGGATGCGAAGTATATAGGGTTTGATGGAAAAGAGCAGAGATTATTTAATTTAAATCAAAAGGATAGTGGATTCTATACTAAACCTATAGATTCTGGAGTTAGACCTGGAGAAAAAATAGAGGTTAAATTAATTCCAATTGAGAATTTAAAAGTTCTATTTGGTAATTCTACAACATCACAGGAGATATTGATAGATAAACCTTTGTTTCAGAATGAGAAACTTTTAAAAAATTATGCTCAAATGATAATTCCTATAAATTTAAACTCTAAAAAAGGACCTATTATTCAAACCAATATATATTTTGGAGATGGAAACAAGCCGAAAGAGGTTTCAACATTTTTAGATACAAAACCGACTAAAAAAATAGTTCATTCGACAACTAAAACGGGGGAAGAGTTAAAGAGTATAAAAAATGAAAACGAAAAGCTTAACACTGAAATTCAAAATAAAGAGGAGATATTAAAGCAACTTCGAGAAAAAGCTAGATTAAAAGCTGAGTTAGAGAAAAAAGAGTTAGAGATCGCAGAACTTATGAAAAAATTAAATGAAAATTAATAAATAAGGAGTGTACAGAATGCTAATTGGAAAAGATCTTTTAAAAAGTGAGATAGAAACTAAAGTGGGAGTTTTATTTAATAAGAGCATTGATGAAGCTAACTCTTTTGAAATCTATCAGAGTTTAAGCAGAGTAATTCTTGATAATATATCAAAGAACTGGTTAGAAACTAGAAAAAAATATGAAGAGGAAAAACAAGCTTTTTATTTCTCAGCAGAGTTTCTTATGGGAAGAGCTCTTGGAAATAATCTGATAAATTTAGGAGTTTATGAACAGATAAGTGAAGTACTATCAGAGATAGGGTTAGATATAAATACTATAGAAGCAGCTGAAGAGGATGCTGGGCTTGGAAACGGAGGACTTGGAAGATTAGCAGCTTGTTTTATGGATTCGTTGGTGACATTGAATCTACCAGGAACAGGATATGGAATCAAGTATAAAAATGGAATTTTTAAGCAAAAGATAGAAAATGGATTTCAGGTTGAGACTCCAGAGACATGGCTTAGATATGGGGATGTTTGGACAGTAGCTAGACCTTTTGATGAGGTTATTGTTGAATTTGGAGATTCTAAGGTTAGAGCGGTACCATATGACATGCCAATAATAGGGTATGGAACAGATAATGTGAATACTTTAAGACTTTGGGAAGCTAAAGCAATAGAGGAGTTAGACTTGAAAGAGTTTAACAATCAGAATTATGAAAAAGCTTTAGAAAATATAAATAGAGCTGAAGATATATCTAGAATCCTTTATCCAAATGATTCAACAAATGAGGGTAAAAAATTAAGATTGAAGCAACAATACTTCTTTACATCAGCTTCATTGCAAGATATAGTTAGAAAATTTAAAAAAATTCATGGAAATGATTTTAGCAAATTTTCAGAGTTTGTATCGATACAATTAAATGATACTCATCCTGTTATAGCTATACCAGAACTTATGAGAATACTAACAGATGTAGAAGGTTTATTATGGAAAGACGCTTGGGCAATTGTAGAAAAAACATTTGCGTATACAAATCATACTATTTTGTCAGAGGCTTTAGAGAAATGGTGGATTGGTTTATATGAAGAGGTTGTTCCAAGAATATCTGCAATAACAGAGAGAATTCACTATCAATTTTTAAATCTTTTAGAGGAAAAATATCCTGAAGATAGATCTAGAAGAGAGAGAATGAGCATTATTCAAGGGGATATGATACATATGGCTTGGTTAGCAATCTATGGATCATCTAAAACAAATGGAGTTGCTGCTCTTCATACAGATATACTGAAACATATAGAGTTGAAAGAGTGGTATGAGCTTTTCCCAGATAGATTCTTAAATAAAACTAACGGAATAACTCAAAGAAGATGGATGTTGCAATGTAATCCACAGCTATCAAAACTTATAACAGAGCTTATAGGAGATAGATGGATTACAGACTTCTCAGAAATGAAAAATTTAGAGAAATACTCTGCAGATAAAAATATAATAGATAGATTCTTAAATATAAAATTTGAAAAGAAAAAAGAGTTAGCAGATTACATAGAAAAAACTTCTGGAATTAAAATAAATCCAAGTTCAATCTTTGATATTCAAATAAAGAGACTTCATGAGTATAAAAGACAGATGTTAAACATACTTCATATTTTAGATCTGTATTATAGATTAAAAGAGAATCCAGAGATGAAAATTCATCCAGTGACATATATCTTTGGTGCTAAATCAGCTCCAGGGTATATGAGAGCAAAAGGAACAATAAAATTGATAAATGAAGTAGCTTCGATTATTAATAATGACTTGGATATAAAAGATATGATAAAAGTTATATTTATAGAAAATTATAATGTTTCAGCAGCTCAATATCTATTCCCAGCGGCAGATATTTCAGAACAGATATCTACAGCAGGAAAAGAAGCTTCAGGAACAGGAAATATGAAGTTTATGATAAATGGAGCTCTTACGTTTGGAACATTAGATGGTGCGAACGTTGAGATTGTTGAAGAAGCAGGAGTGGAGAATAACTATATCTTTGGATTAAAAGTAGAGGATGTAGAAAAAATGAAAAAAGAGGGATATAATCCATATGTTCCTTATAATGAGACACCAGGATTGAAAAGGGTTGTAGATGCTCTTATTGATGGAACATTAAACGATGAAGGAACAGGGTACTATAAAGAGTTGTATGATTCATTGATGAAGGGAGCTTCATGGCATAAACCAGATCAATACTTTGTTTTACAAGATTTTGCTGAGTTTAGAAGAGTTCAAGATAAAATTAATGAAGAGTTTGTAAACAGAGAGAACTGGGGAGAAAAAGCTTGGATAAATATATCTAACGGAGGAAAGTTTTCGTCAGATAGAACAATAGCTGAATATGCAAAAGAGATTTGGAATATAAAACCTCAAAAAATTTAAAAAAATAGGAACTACCACATTTTTGTGGTAGTTTTTATCATAACTTGATTTTTTTATTACACTTAAAATTAGGAGACAAAATATGAAGATACTTGCGGTTAGTGATGAGGCGATATTAGAGAGATATTCTCCAGAAACTTTGAAAGAGATGTTTAAAGATGTAGAGTTGATAGTTTCATGTGGGGATGTAAGCAACAGATATTTAGATTATCTTTTTACAATTTTAAATAAAGAGTGTGTATATGTTAATGGAAATCACATATACGCAGAGGATCATGACATAAGTTTTTGTAGAAATTTAGATTCAGGTGAAAACTGTACAGTAAAAGGTATAAAAATAGTAGGATTTGATGGAAGTCATATCTATTCAAGGGGAAATCATCAGTATAGTGAAAAAGATGTGTTTTTTATGGTAATGAAAAGTTATGTGAAAACTGTATTTAAAACAGTTGATTTAGTGATTAGTCACTCACCTGTTGGTGGAATAAACGAAGGAGATGATCCAATTCACAAAGGATTCAATAGCTATAGAAAAGCAATAGATCTATTAAAACCAAAGTATTGGTTGCATGGGCATGTACATTTGAAAAGTCATCATGAGATTCAAGAGGCACAGCTTGAAAATACAAAGATAATAAATGTATTTGGATATAAAGTTTTAGACTTGGATTTTTCTTAGGAGGAGGAGAGATGAAACAATTTATAGAAAAAGAGGAAGCTGAATTAGCTTTTAGAAAAGCCTTAAGAAAAACTAGGTTTAATTTTTTTGATAGAGAGGGAAAAAGAATAAAAGAGTTCTCAGTAGTAGAAAAAGAAGAACAACTATCAAATAGAGTTTATTTAGGAGTACGTGAGGTTCTCTTATCAAAAATAGTTGGAAGTGTAGAAAAAGCTCAAGATTTTGATAAAGATTTCAATCCAATCAGAGAGGAATCTAGAGTTAGATGGGTAAATGTTTATTTAAAAAGTTTAGAAGATGGAAGTTTGCCACCAGTTATTCTTTATAAGATAAAGGAAGAGTACTTTGTGTATGATGGCAATCATAGAGTTTCTGTAGCTAAAAATTTAAACTTTCACTCTATTGAAGCTGAGGTTTATGAGTTTTTTTCTGAGAAGAATGAAGATTCTGATATTTTATCAAGAGAGAGATTTAGTTTTGAAAAAGAAACTGGATTGAATGGAATAGAATGTTCAAAGAGCAGTATGTATAGAGAACTTAGAGATGAAGTAAGAAAATTTTCAGAGCTTTATTCATTAGGAGATGAGAGTTACGAACGTTCCACAGCGTGGTATCAAAGGATATTTATACCGGTAGTAAATATACTGCTGTCTAATTTTAAAGATTTAGAGCATAAAGGAAATGGAGATATATTTGTAGAGTATTTGAAGTATAAAAATAGTTACAAATTGGGAAATAAATATGAAAAAGGCTATACGTATACACTTGTGGATTATTTGAATAGAAATAAAATTTTGTTGGTTAAGAAAATAGAAACAGATATAAAGTTGGATAGTTTTTTAATAGATGATTTTAGAAAACTTTATTATATAGATAGAGTAATATTCTATACAGATGATACAAAAGGAAAGATTAAAGCGATTAGAGAATATTGTAAGAAACAATTTAGAAGAGAAACATTGATAATAGGAGAGATTGCTCTTTTTAGTTTAAATAATGATATTCCAGGATTCATTGTAGGTATGCAGAGATGGTTTGAGCAGGTGTATAATTTTTATAGAGATGAATTGGTAGTTAAATCAAGACAACTAAATGTAGATACAAAGGATTTAAATTTACATTCGGTTGTAGAGGACTGCATAAGATATTCGAGATATTATAGGAAAAAAGCTGATAAATTATTGACTAGAAAAGAGCTTGTTTATAGCTATTTATTAGATATATTTTTACCTATTTTTATACTGTTTCAAGAAAATGGAATTGAAAGTGATTTAAACACTCAGTATTTAAAAATAAGTCAGAGTTATTTATATTATACGAGATACGGTGGAGAAGATAATTTAAGAGTATTTCTTCAGAAGAATATCTTAAATAAAGAGGAGTATAAAATTGGAGATTTTATTCTCAGTAAAAATATTAAATTAGATTATAACTTAGATAAAGAGATGGAAACGTGCTGGATCTTAAAAGATTATGGCGGAACTCAGAACTATGAAACTCTTTATAGATTGAAAGAGTATATTAAGTTTTTAGAGATTGAAGATATGGAAGAAAAAAATAAAAAGTTGCAAGATGATATTGAGAAATTACTAAAAAATCGTGAGATTTTGATTCAATATAATAATAATAGAGTTTTGAATGTTATAAAAGGAAAGTGGGAGCAATATACATTTGTAGACTACTATAGCACATTAGTATAGAAAGAAAGCTATCAAACCATATTTCGGTTTGATAGCTTTTATATTTAATTTAATTTAATTTAATTTAATAATAGGTTCATTTATACTGTTAGAGATATAAGCACAATTTTTTCCAGCCTCTTTAGCTTTATAAAGAGCAGTGTCCGCTTCGTTATATAGATCAATAAAAGTAGAATTATTATTAGTTGTGAAAGTTATTCCAATACTAGCAGAAATTTTTACATTCTTTTCATCTCTACCATAGCTCGTGTTCATAAGAGTCAATAAACTTTTGATTTTATTGATTATAATTTTATCATTTTCAATATTTTCAATAAAAATTATAAATTCATCTCCACCAATTCTAGATATAACAGAATTTTCATAAAATATATCTTTTATTTTATCTGCAGATTCTTTAATTACATAGTCCCCAGTAGTATGACCAAGTTCATCATTTATAGATTTAAAATTATCTATATCTAAAATAATAAAAGCTGATTTATGATTTTCTAATTTTTCTTTTTTAAAATAATTTTTGATATATTCTTCTAAATACTTTCGATTGTAAGTTCCAGAAAGATAGTCTTGATTTAAAGAATCGAGTAAAGGTTGGATTTCAATTTTTTTATTAACGTCAAAACTTTTAAAAATCATTAAAAATAATATTACAAAAACAAAAATTACAATTAAAGTACTAGCTAGAGTTCCAAAAAAGTATTGAGAAATATTTAAATCTGTAATTATATACCAATTTGAAAGCTCTTTTTTGTTAAAAGCAATAAAATGCAAATCGCCATTTCTTTTTTTAAAGAAAACTCCTGAAGGATTATTGTTAATTAAATTATTTTTAAGTTGTAAATAATCACCTTTAAAATCACCAGCAATAACATTCATATCATCGTCTAAAATAGTAGTTGTATAACCTTTATTTGAAGGGCCATAACTATTTTTTAGACTTATTAAGTCAGATAGTCGAATAGAGATGAAAATTGCGCCATCAAAATTTTGTTCACTATCTAAAAAAGGATGAACAATAACTATATTTTTTTCACCAGTTGTTCGACTTATAATAACATCGCTTATAACGTTTGTTTTAAGTGTCTTTACTTTTTTGAAATACTCTCTATCCGAAAGGTCAGCTAAACCACCTTGAAGAGAACTAGATGTAAATCCATCTTTGTCCATAAGAGCAATCATAAGAAAATCGTATTTTTCTTGGAATGGTCTTAAAGAAAGAGCTCTTTCTTGGATAGGAATACTTTTATCTTTAATATACTTTAAGTTTGCTATAGATTCTAATAATAAGACTTTATCGTTAACTTTTCCACTAACATCAATAAAAGCACCTTTATTTATCAAAATAGTTATCTCTTCTGCTCTAGTGAAGATTTGTTTTGTAGATAAAAAAAGTGTAATCAAAAGAATGAGACTCATTAGAAAAATTATAAGTTTATTTTTTTTTATATTTTGTGACTTCATTTATAACTCCTATATTTTTTTATGGTATTATAAATACCATATCCTATGTTATATAGTTTTTGTAGGAAATAGTCAACAGTAATTTAAAAAAATAATTCTTTAAAAAACATATTTTTTTATTTCTTCAAAAATAGTATCAATGTCATTCAAATCTAAAATTTTTAAAATTTTGTTATTATCGATATTTTTTAAGTCACTCACAATAAATTTTAGATTTAATGGATTAGAAACACTTATATTTGAGATTTCTTGTCTTATTATTTCTAATTTTGGATATATACTACCTTTAAATCCCTCGAGAATAATTAGATCATAATCGTGGAAGAATTTAAGGTAGAAATCAAGGGGTTGTTCCTCTGTTTGCTCTAAGAACATAAATTTATTTTTTGAAAAAATAAGGGTTCCAATAGCTCCGGACTTAGAATGTTTATCAGTATCAGAGTTAAGATTATCCATTTGGAAATCATGTCCATCGTGTTTTATCGTTCCAACTTTATAACCATTCTCTTTAAATTTTTTTAAAAGTTTTGTGATCAGAGTTGTTTTTCCTGAATTTTTAACTCCAGATATTGCAAAAAATTTAGTTTTATTTTCTGAGGAGATATTTAAATTTTTATAATCTTCAGGAGTATTTATATTTTTTAAAATTTTTGAATCATCAAAAATTGTATATTTTAAATCGATATATTTAACATTTAGGTTTTTTACAAGATTTAAAACTTTATAATCTTTAGAGTCGATAGATTTTTTTATTTTCTCTAATGAAGATTTATTGTATATTCCCATCAATGGATGTATAAATCCATCTTTATCTTTGACAATGAAGGCGTCATATTCATTAGAGACAAAATCAGTTATGTAAGTTATAAAATCTTTAGTTAAATTTGGAACATCGCAAGGGGTAACAAAGAGGTAGTTTCCTATGCACTTTGAAAGCCCGGAATATAACCCAGAGATAGGTCCAATTTCACTGTATTCATCATCTATTCTAATAAAAGAGTCATTAGATATATTTTGTGATGAGTTTAATGAGATATATTTTCTATTAAAGTTAGAAAATAGAATCTCTAAGTTTTCTAGAAATGTTTTATTGCCAATTTTTAAAAGAGCTTTGTCATTGTAGTTCATACGGCTACTTTTCCCACCAGCAAGAACTAAAATATCAATATCTTCAAATTTAATCAATTAAAATCACCTTGACCTTATCGTTCTCTTTTAAAGAACTCGTTCCAGGAGATATTTCAACAATACAGTTTTTTCCAATAAGAGACGAGATTGTTCCAGAGGAGTGTTTTTTATCATTTAAAAAAACTTCACCATTATGGAAAAAACCTCTGATGAAACGTCTTTTAGATGAGGATTTGTTAAAGCCACCTTTAACTATCGCTTCGATTGTTTTAGTATTTTTAATAGTTCCTGAACTCATTTTATAAATAATAGCTCTTCCCAAGAGTTCAAAGTTAACAAGTGAAGCAAAGGGATTGCCAGAAAGAGATAAAATAAGTTTATCATCTTTTTCAGCTGCTAAAACAGGTGTTCCAGGTTGAATATCTATTTTCCAAAATAATCTATTTGCTTTTAATTCTTTGATAACGTCATGCATAATATCTTTTTTTCCAACAGAAACTCCACCTGTAGTAATAAGCAGATCGATATTTTTTAGTTCTTTCTCAATAAAATTCGAAACCAGGATTGGATTATCTGACATTGGAGGATACATAATACCATCAAGACCTAAAAACTTTAACTTACTCATCAAAGTGAAAAGATTACTATTGTATATTTTTCCAGGAGCTAAAGAAGCACCAGGCATAAGAAGTTCACTTCCTAAGCTAAGTATACCTATTTTAGGCTTTCTTAGAACTTTAACTTTATGGATACCTAAAGATGCAAAGACTCCGATGTGGTTGTATGTGATAACCTCTCCTTTTTGAACAACAAGCTCACCAACTTTTAGATCTTCGCCTTCGAAACAGAAATTTTCATGATTTTTTAACTCTCTATAAATTTTTAAAATACCTGTTTTTTCATCGAAATGAACCTCCTCTTGTTTTATGACACAATTACAACTGCTTGGAATGGGAGCTCCAGTCATAATTCTAAAAGCTTCATTTTTATTTATTTTATCATCACAGTAGCTTCCTGCAAAAATCTCAGATTTAACAAAAAAGGTAGCGGGATTATCTTTAGATGCTCCAATCGTGTCAAAACTATTAAATGTAAATCCATCTAAAGGTGAACGATTAAATGGTGGATTATTTAAAGGGGATAGGATATCTTCACCTAGTATAAATCCAAGGATATCTAAAAGATTTTTTTCTTCTAGCTCTTCTATTATATTAACTTTATTAATTAGAGTTTCAAGAGCGAGCTCTAAACTTATTTTTTCCATAAAACACCTCGTATAATTTAATTTTTCTATAATTAATATATCATAGAAATGAAAAAAAGGTAGGCTAAAATTAGCTTACCTTAAATAAAAGAATAGAGAGAATCAATGAATTATATTTACTTAGAGAATTTTCTCTCACAAACTTTAATCAATCTGAAAACTTCTTCGGCATTGCTCTTAGCAAACTTAGTCGCTGTCTCTTTTTTCATAGCTTCTTCTAAAGAGATTGGATAGTTTATGATTGAGAAGAAAGAATCAATTCCTTTTTCATGAGTTTTAACTGCATCCTCAGTAACTCCACCAGCTAATCCAATAACAGGGATATCGAATTTTTTAGCTATTTTTGCAACTCCAACAGGAGCTTTTCCCATAGCTGTTTGATGATCTAATCTACCTTCACCAGTTATAACAAAGTCAGCGTCAGCAAGAGTTTTTTCTAGTTCAACTGTTTCTAAAACGATATCTATTCCAGAAGTTAGCTGACCCTTGAAAAAGGCCATTAGACAACCACCAAGTCCACCAGCAGCTCCAGCTCCAGGAAGATTTGAAACATCTATTCCAATCTCCTTTTCTATAACTTTAGCAAAGCTCATAAGACCATTATCTAGAATTTTTACCATCTCTTCTGTTGCACCTTTTTGACGAGAGTAGATTTCGGCAGCTCCTTTAGGTCCGTAGAATGGATTGTCTACGTCACAAGCGATTGTAAACTTGCAATCTGCTAATTCAGGCAATACATTTGTGAAATCGATAGATGCAATTTTATCTAAAATCTCTCCTCCACCGATAAGCTCTTTTTTGTTTTTATCTAAAAACTTATATCCAAGAGCTGCAAGCATTCCAACCCCAGCATCGTTTGTTGCACTTCCACCAAGACCAACTATAAAATCTCTACATCCTTTTAAAATTGCATCTCTTATAAGCTCTCCAGTCCCAAAAGTTGTGGCTTTCATAGGGTTTCTATCTTCTGGTTTTAAAAGAGGTAAACCAGAAGCTTCAGCCATTTCAATTACAGCACTGTTATCTCCAAGAATACCATATTTAGCTTTTATCTCATCCATAAGTGGTCCATGAACTGTAAGTTCTACAAATTTACCATTAGCTCCCTCAACTAAAGCTGGTAAAGTTCCTTCTCCTCCATCTGCTATTCCAACTTTTTTTACTTCAGCATCTGGATAAACCTCCTTAATTCCAAGCTCTATAGCAGCTCCTAATTCTACAGAACTAAGGCTTCCTTTAAACGAATCTATCGCTATTACTACTTTCATTTTTTCCTCCTAAAAAAATTTTAATAATTGCGATTAGTTTAATACAATTATTTCAGATTATCAACATTTTTTTTAAAATATTAGTCATAAATTCAGTTTCATGTTAATATCTATTAAAAAAATAGAGAGGGAGATCTTAGATGGAATATAGGATTATAAATGTTTTGCAAACAAGAGAGTTAAAAGCAAAATTTACAAAAAGCGAGGAGAGTATTTTAGATTTTATAGAGAAAAATTTTGAAAAAATTCCTGAGTACTCTGTTCTTAGACTTTGTGAAGAGGCTTATGCTTCACAGGCTACAGTGAATAGAGTTTGTAAAAAACTTGGTTTTAAAGGTTTCAGTGAGTTGAAGTATTCTATAGAGCAAGATTTACAAAAAATGAAAAATTCAAAAAATAGTAGCATTAATAATACATTTTTTTATATCGAAAATATAAACTTTCAAGATTTAAAACCGATTGTAGAGATTTTGAAAAAAAATAGAAAAATTTTGATTTACGGCTTGGGAGCTTCTGAGATAACAGCTCTTTATTTTCAAAGACAGCTACTTTACTTAGGATTTCAGGCAATTGTTGTAACAGAGGAGAAGATGATAGAGAAGTTTGATGATTTTATACTTTTTATAATTTCAAGCTCTGGAGAAACCCTGAGAGTAAAACATGTTGCTAAAAGCTTCAAAGACAGAGGGAAAGTCGTGATATCTATCACAAAGTTTGGGAGTTCACTACATGAGCTTTCAGATTGTGCTTTTACTCATAATATATCGATAGATAAATTAGATGCCATATCGAGAGAGCAACAGCTACATATGATAATAATGATAAATGAGTTGATAAACAAATCTCAAATTGGATAATTATCCACAAAAAAGGATTAAGACTTTTTGTTCAGTTAGTTTATAATAGTGTTAAAAAAAGAACAAAGAGGCGATTAGAATGAGTAGAGATATAAAAATATTAATGCACACACATTGGGATAGAGAGTGGTATTTTACAAAAGCTGAAACACAAGTACTTTTAAGAAACCATATGTTTGAAGTTATAGAGTTTTTAGAAAAGCACGAGGATATAATCTATGTTTTAGATGGTCAAAGTGTTATGTTAGACGATTTTATCGAATTTGCACCAAAGTGGAAAGAAAGAACAGAAAATTTAGTTAAAAAGGGAGCTCTAAGAGTTGGACCTTGGTATACACAAACAGATTTACTATTAGTACACGGAGAATCAATCATTAGAAACCTATTCTACGGAGTAAAGAAAGCTATGGAGTATGGAGATGTAATGAACGTAGGATATGTTCCTGATACGTTTGGTCATTCGGCTCAAATGCCACAAATTTATTCACAATTTGGAATAGAGAGTACTTTCTTCTGGAGAGGATACAGTGAGTTAAAAGGAGAAAAATCAGATTTCTTATGGAAAGGAATCGATGGAAGCGTAATTTTTGGAATAAACTTAGCAACAGGATACCAAGGAGCTAAATATCTAGAGAGCGACAAGGATGAGCTGAAAGTAAGAATGGAAAAAATCATGAAGGTTCTGGATAAATATTCAGCTGGAAATGCTAGATTAGTTATGAATGGACATGACCAAATGCCAATTCAAAAGGATATCCACTCTATTATGGAAAACATGAGAGATTTCTATAAAGAGGATAAGGTAGCTGTATCTGATTTTGAAAGCTACATTGATACTCTAAGAGATATAAACCTAGAAACTGTTGAGGGAGAGCTAAACCACAGTAAGCATGCTAGAATTCATAAGACAATAACTTCAACAAGAATGGATATAAAACTTTTAAATACAGAGTTAGAGTATAAAATATACAATGTTTTAGAGCCACTTGCTCTTTTAGGAAAAGAGTTAGGAATCGATTACCCTCATGAGATATTCGAAAAGTGCTTAAAAGAGTTATTTGGAGCTCATGCACATGATAGTATCGGAGGATGTAACTCAGATTTAGTAAATAGAGATATAAAACAAAGATTAACTCAAGTAAAAGAGATTTTAGATACTCAAATCGAACTTTATATGAGACTTATATCTTTAGCTTCAACAAATGATGAGAATGTAGTTACTCTTTACAACTACCTACCTTATGCTAGAAAAAATGAGAAAGTTGAGATGGAGTTCATAACAAGAACAAGCGACTTTAAAATTTTAAATGGTGAAAAAGAGATTGAGTACGCTGTATTAGAGCAAGAGATTGTAGATGCAGGACTTATTGATAGACAAGTTGCAGCTAGACTTTTAGATATAAAAGTATTCAAAACAAAAGTAAGCTTCGTAATAGATGAGATAGATGGATTATCTGTAAAATACTTATCTTATAAAGATGGAGAAAGCTATAGCTTAGTTTCTGAAAAAGTTGTTGGAGATTCTATAGAAAATGATATCTATAAAATTTATGTAGAAAATAACAAGCTGAATGTACTACTAAAATCTGAAAACAGAGTTATAGAAGATGCATTCTATATAGAGACAAGTGGAGATGCAGGAGATAGTTATGACTACTCACCACCACATAAAGATTTAATAATAGACTCTAAAGAGGTTGTAATAGATGGATGCACAGTATTAACGTCGAAGGACGAATCAATTTTAAATTACAACCTAACATATAAATTACCAAAGAATCAAAACTCTAGAGATGAAAAATCTTTAGATGCTACAGCAAAATTCAATGTAACAATCTCTTTAGGGCTTAAAGATGTTGTAAAAGTTGGAATTGAACATGTAAACTACTTAGAAGATACTAGATTCAGAGCGGTTTTAAATACAGAGATAGATACAGATAGAGTGGAATCAGATTCACATCTATGTGTAGTGGAAAAACCAGTTTACTTTGAGAAAGAGTTAAGCATTTGGGAAGAGGATAAGTGGGCAGAAAAGCCAGTTTCAATTGAAACATTCAACTCATATGTTTCTTTAAAATCAGAAACTTCAGAAGCGACTATGTACTCTTACGGATTAAAAGAGTATGAAGTAGTAGATAAAAAAGTTTACATAACTCTATTTAGAACATTCTCTCATCTTGGAAAAAGAGAACTTATAAATAGACCAGGAAGACCATCTGGAATTGAGATTGAAACTCCAGATAACCAACTTTACAAAGAGAAGTTTAACTTCAGTTTAGGATTTACATTCTTCAAAACTGAGCAAAATAACAGTGAGAAAGCTCGTGAATTCTTAACACCAGTAGAAGGATATCAATTAAAAGAGTTCAACAGATTCAACATAAACGTACCAAACGTTAGAAAGAATATAGATACTAATTTAAATATAGATCTAAATGGAGCGGTAGTAAGCAGTTTAAAAGAGAGTGCTGATGGAAATAATACTTTCTTAAGAGTGTTTAACCCAACTGCAGGAGAGATTAAAATAGAATTAAATGGAGATGTTTTCTTAAGTAATATGTTTGAAGAGAAATTAGAAGCTATAAAGAGTTACTCTTTAAAGAGCCAAGAGATTTTAAACATCGTTATCGATAGAAAATAGTCAAAGGGGTATTAAAATGCAAAAGTTAAAAAAAGAGCTTCAAAGTTTTGGAAAGACTCTGCTGTTTCCAATATCAATCCTATCATTCATGGCGATATTTTTAGGGTTATCAGCAGCTTTACAAAATCCAAATATAGTTAAGTTTTTACCTTTTTTACAAGGGGATACAGCACAATTAGTTTTAGGTTTTATTAGAAGATTATCAGGAGTGCCATTTGCTCAATTGCCACTACTTTTCGCAATGGCTATTCCTTTAGGGGTTGTTAAAAGAGATAAAGAGGTAGCAGTATACTCATCAGTTATAGGTTATATAGCTATGCTTGTTGGAATGAACTATCTTCTAGCTATGCAGGGTTATACACCGAAAACAACGGATATAAACTACCTAATCAATCTTATGGGGATGAGTCAAATTGAAGCGACTCTTCATAACGCACTATTCACAAATGTTTTAGGAATATTTGTATATAATATGAATGTTATTGGTGGAATGATAGCTGGTCTTTTAGGAGCAGCTATCCACAACAAATTTAGACAGGTGGAGTTACATCCAGCTCTAAGTTTCTACAGTGGAAAAAGATTTGTACCGATAGCTACAGTTTTAATGATGCCACTTGTTGGAATGGCTTTAGTTTATATCTGGCCAATAATAAATGATGCAATCATGAGCTTAGGAACTATTATATCAAAGTTAGGAACATTTGGAGTATTCTTATATGGATTTGTAGAAAAAGCTATAAATCCAACTGGACTTCATCACATTTTAAACCAAGCGTTTAGATTTACAGCTCTTGGTGGAATAGAGAATGTGGCAGGAACTACTCAAGTTGGAGGTCTGAACATCTACTTTGCGGAGTTAGAAAATCACCTTCCATTCTCTCCAAAGGCTACGGTTTACTTAGCTCAAGGAAAGATTTTACACATGGTATTTGGAATGCCAGGAGCACTATTTGCTATGTATAAGTGTGCTTTACCTGAAAAGAGAGAGAAGTTCTTAAAGTATTTCATACCTGGATTAACAGCAGTTATACTTACAGGAATAACAGAACCAATTGATTTTACATTTATATTTATATCACCAGCACTTTGGTTTATGAACTCTGTTTTAGCAGGACTTGCATTTATGGTGCCAGCAATGCTAGAGGTTACAATTGGAAATATCCAAGGTGGATTAATTGACTGGATAGTGTTTGGAGCACTGCAAGGAACAGTTACAAAATGGCATCTATTCTTAGCAATCGGACCAATATTCTTTATCATGTATTACTTTGTTTATAGTTTTACAATAAAAAAGTTCAATGTTATGATAATAGGAAGAAATGCATCTGACTTTGAAGATACTCAAGATGAAGAAAGCTGTAAAGCTGGAGATACAAAAGTTGAGAATACCTCTGCAAATAGTGAGGTTAAAGATCTAATAGATGGTCTTGGAGGATTACAAAATATAGTTGAAGTTGATAACTGTATTTCAAGACTTAGAATAGAGGTAAAGGATAGTTCAATAGTTAATGTAGATTTAATTAAAAAGACTAAGCCTAATGGAGTGATAGTTCCAGATTCTAGTAATGTTCATATAGTTTTCGGGGGAAGAGTTACAAAAATGAGAAATCTTTTAGATGACTATATTTTTGGGGCGAAATAACAATATAAAAAATAGCTGAGTTCATTTATTGAATTCAGTTATTTTTATATGTTATAATTGTTTTTGGAGTAGTAAATAAAAAAGGAATGGGGAAATATGGAGATAGATATCTATAAGTTAGGTGAAAGATATAATCTGACAGAATCAGAGGAGTTAGCACTTAGCTATATTGTAAACAACATTGAAAAAGCTTTAGAAGTTGGAGTTAGAGGTGTTGCAAAAGAGTGTTTTGCTTCTACTTCTGTGGTTATGAATCTTTCTAAAAAGTTGGGGTATAAAGGATTTATCGATATGGTTTATAGATTAGAGCTGAGTCTTAAATCTAATTCAGCAGAGAAAGATTTAAAGAGCAGTTATTGTCAGGACTTCACTTTACAAAAAGGTATGAAGTTTAGGAATCTTTTAAAAGGAAGAAAACGAGGGGCTATATTTGTTCATGGAGTTGGATTTTCAGCTCATATAGCAAGATATATAAATGATAAACTTATGGTTTTAGGGTATTTTTCAATGATGTCTGAATATATGGAGAATGTTGAGAGAGATTATGATGAGAAACCACTGCTAATTGTTGTTTCGAAATCAGGAGAAACAGCAGCTATATTAAATCTTTGTAATAAGGCAAAGGCGAATGGTGTTCCAATTATTGTGATAACAGGGATAGTCGGAAGTAGTATGGAAAAAATTTCTGAAGTAACATTTGTAGTAAAAAATAGTAATCTATTAGATGATAGGAATTTAGAGAAGAATGATTTTTTTGGAAATAGTATTCTTTTCTTTGAAGAGTTAATAGATGGATATTTAAAAGGGAACTAGTAAAATAGTTCCCTTTAGTTTTTTATTATTTTAATTCTGGCCAGTATCCTTTGTTTGCAGCTATTAAATCATCTAAAATTGCTTTTGCTACAGTTGCACTTGGAACAGTTTTTGACATAGTTAGAGCTTGCCATAACTTTTGGTAAGAACCCTCTATCCAAGCTTCAACAGTCAGTTTTTCAACAGAAACTTGTTGCTCCATAAGTCCTTTTTGGAATTGAGGAATAGCTCCTATAACTAAAGGCTCAGGACCACCATTTCCAACTATACATGGGATTTCAACCATTGCAGTTGAATCAAAATTAACGATAGCGCCGTTATTTTCCACAATCAATAACATCTTCTCTTTTGTATTGAAAGCAATGGCTCTAGCTAAGTCAACTATATATGAAGCATGCTCATCTATATGTAGACCAGTATCTTTTGAAGTTTTATTTTTAACTATTCTATCACACTCTCCAAACACAAATTTCTCTCTTCCATCCATAACCTCATTTGCTCTTGTATACTCTTTATCAGAGTGTTGAACAACATAATCAGGGAATAAATAATATTTTAAGTAAGTATTTGGTAAAGTTGTAGGATCTACAGCGTATACATCTTTTGCTTTAGCAAACGTATCGTTCCAGCTAGCATCTGTGTGTTGGTTATCCCCCTTATCCTCCACGTATCCAAACTTTGCAACATGTTCTTTAATTTTTGGCATTAAATCGTTTCCAGCTTTATCTTTTATAGATTTCCACCAACCGAAGTGATTTAAACCATAATACATTATATCCATATCTTTTCTAGAATTTAATCCAAGAATTTCAGCCATTCTAACTTCAATTCCAATTGGCATATCACAGATATTAAGTACTTTTGAGTTTGGTTTTAATCTTCTTGTAGCTTCAGCAACTATAGCAGCTGGATTTGAATAGTTTAACATCCAAGCGTTTGGAGAGTATTTCTCCATGTGGTCAATCAGTTCGATAACTCCTCCGATAGATCTCATACCATAAGCAACTCCACCAGGACCACAAGTTTCTTGACCAACAACTCCATGCTTTAAAGGTATTTTTTCATCTAATTCTCTCATTGGATATTTTCCAACTCTGATATGAGCCATAACGAAATCTATATCAGTGAAAGCCTCTTCTGGTTTTGTACTATAACTAAACTCTATCTCTGGAGCTTTTTCTTTTAAAAGTATTGCACAAGCATCTCCAATTTTAGCTTGTCTTTCAGCGTCATTATCATACATTTTAATCTGTCTGATTGGGAACTTGTCTAAATTGTCTAGTAGCATTAAAATTATTCCTGGAGTAAATGTACTTCCTCCACCTGCGATTAAAATTGAAAACTTTTTCATAATAAATCCTCCTATACGTTAATTAAATTTTTTGTATTTTCTAACTCTTTATTCATTAAATCTTCAAAACAATCTCTAACTTGTGGAACAGATAACCCCACGATAATTTGGAATGATTTTCCTTTTCTAACAACACCATGAGCACCAGCGGCTCTGAAAGTTGCATCATTTTCCACTAAACTTTCATTTAAAACAGTTACTCTAAGTCTAGTTGCACAGTTATTTACAACCTCTATATTACTAGCTCCTCCTAAAGCTTCAAGGAAAGAGTAAGCTTGATCAAAATAAGCATTTTCAACTACAATATTTCCATTTTTAGAATCTTTTTTATTTTTAAAGTCTTGTTTTGTATAAAGTTTAACTTCTTCCTCTTCATCCTCTCTTCCAGGAGTTTTTAACTTAAATTTTTCTATAAAGAAAGAGAAAACAAAGTAGTAAACAGGAATGAAAGCAATTCCAATTGCTAATTGTGTAAACATTATAGAACTATGATTTTTGAAAAGTGGAATCCAGTTTATAGCGGCAATTTCAATAAGTCCTGATCCCATATTTCCAACAACTCCAAATGCATACATAACTGCGGCCATAGTAGCTGCTAAAACAGAATGTATTGCAAACAGGAAAGGTGCAATAAATAGAAATGTAAATTCTAATGGTTCAGTTATTCCAACTAAAACAGCTGTAAGTGCAGCTGGTATTAGAAGTCCAGCAACGACTTTTTTCTTTTCTGGCCGAGCTGTTTTATACATAGCTAAGGCTATACCAATAGCTCCAAACATTTTGCTGTTTCCATGTAGTGCAAATCCACCAGCAGGGAAAAGTTCTTTTAACGGCAGAGTTGAGTTTGCAAAAGTCGATAAATTTTGTGCCCAAGCTACTTGAATACCACCATCAATAACAGCTGGTCCGAATATAAATGGACCATAAACAAAGTGATGTAGTCCAGTAGGAATAAGAATTCTTTCAAGTAGAGTGTATAACCAAACTCCAAAAGTTCCAGATGATGTCATCAGTAGCTGTAAAGATGAGATTCCCATCTGAACTTTTGGCCACACCAAACATGTTACGTATGATGCTGGAATCATAGCTAAGAAGGCAATCATTCCAACAAGGGCACTTCCTTGGAATATACCCAAAAAGTCAGGTAGTTTTGTATCGAAAAATTTATTGTGTATATAGATTGTTAGACCAGAGATAGCAATAGCCCCAACAATACTTGTATCTAGAGTTTTAATACCTGCAATTGTAGTAAGTCCACTTAAGCCACCGATATTTTGTGTGAAATCTACTCCGAAACTACTCCCCCAAAATGTTAAGATGGCATTAATAAAGTAGTTGTAAGTAAGATAAGTTACTAAAACTGATAAGCAAGCTCTCGGATGAGCTTTTTTAGCTAAACCAATAGGTAAACCAACAGCGAAAATTAATGGAAGCTGTCTAAATACTGTCCAACCACCCTCTTCGATTATGTAAACAAGTTTGTAGAAAGTACCATTTGGATCTGCAAGAGAACCAACGAAATCTGGATTTTTTAAAATAATAGTTAAAGCAACTGTTAAACCTGCAAACGGGAAAAGTAGCACAGGTGCAAAAAGTGCCCCACCTAATCTTTGAAAGAATTTTAACATTTTGTACCTCCTAATTTTTTTCTAGGATCCTTTGTTAATCTGAGTATACAATAAAAAAAGTTCAGAATCAATACTTGGAGGCTTAAAAACACACATTACAACGAACGTAACATGTTACGTTCAAATTTCTATGTATAATTTTAGATAAATATAAAAAAAGAGGCTCAATAAAAAGCCTCTAAGTATATTTCATTTATTTTTGGAATTCAAATACTTTTTAGTATATAATTGCCCTTTTTTTTATTTTTGACTTCATAAAGTGCAATATCTGAAAATTTATATAAGTTATCGAAGTTATAAATTTTATTTTTGTCATAAATGACACCTATAGATGATTCGATAATAATGTTATTTGAATCAAATTTTAAGTTATTTAAAATGTTTTCAGCATAATGATGAAGTAGCTTTTCAGAAGAAGGATTATCTAAGTAAACAATAAATTCATCTCCTCCAAGTCGACCAACAATAGAATCTTTTCCAAAAATTAATTTTAGTTTTTCACCAGTTATTTTTATAATTTCATCTCCAACTTGGTGTCCCATAGTATCATTGAGTTGTTTGAAATTGTCTAAATCAATCAGAAATATAGCTTGAGATTCAGTTTTTTTATTTGAAATCTTTTTTTCAATTCTTTTTTCTAAAGCACCTCTATTTAAAAGTTTAGATAAAGAATCAAGTTCTGAAGATTTAGAGATATTTTTTAAGATGTTTTCACGATATGTAATATCCATAATAACAACATAAAAAAGATCATCTTCGGGATTATATGTTGCTATATCGTGAATCCACAAGATATCTCCATTTTTATTTTTTATTCTATATTCATAATCCAAAACATTTTTATCTTTTACTGCATTACCGACTTTTTTTAAGATCTCTTCTAGATCATCTATGACTAATTCAGAAAATTTATTTTCAAAAAGTTGAAACATCTCCTCTTTAGTGTATCCAATTAATTTATAAAAAGCAGAGTTTGCCTGAAGTATTGTAGAATAAGGGTCATTTTTACAGATTAAAGCGCTACAACTTATTTTTTCAAAGAAATTTATATTAGACATAATTTTACATAACCCTCCCTTATATTTATAATTAATGATTTGTAATTATATTAGTGCATTATATTATACTTATATTATAAAAAAAAATCTACTAAAAAATAAAATTGAAATAAAAAATGTTTTGTAAATACAAAAAAGTTCGCTATAATGTAAAAAAATAAAGTTATAGGGAGCTAGAAAAATGAAAATAACAATAAAAGAGATTGCTATAGATGCAGGAGTTTCTATTTCAACAGTTTCAAGAGTGATATCTGATAGCTCTAAAATAAGTGAAAGTACAAAAGAGAAAGTTAGAGAATCAATAAAAAAATTAAATTATAAACCGAATATAATGGCAAGAGGTTTAGTGAAGAAAAAAAGTGGAGTTCTTGGAGTTATTATGCCTGAAGAAGCTATAAAACTATTTTCGAGTCCATTTTTTATAGAGATTATGCAAGGGATAAGTTTAAAAGCTAAAGAAAGAGATTACTATATTATGTATGACTTTTGTAAAAATGAAAAAGAGGAGTATGAGAGTACCAAAAAACTCGTTGAAAGTGGATTTGTAGATGGGATTTGCTTGATGTCGACTAGAAAAGAGGATAAAAGTATAGAATTTTTGAAAGAGTTAAAATTTCCTTTTGTTATAATAGGTGAACCAGAAAATAAAGATGGGGTTTTATGGGTTGATAATGACAATTTGAAAGCTACTTATGAAGCTGTAAAAAAGATTTTATTTCCTTCAATAAAGAGATTGGAAAAATCAAAGATATTTTTTGTTGGAGGAGATAAAAAATTAACAATGACAAACAATCGTATAGATGGATTTCAATCTGCTTCAAATGAGTTAGGGTTGGAAAGTGAAATCTTTTTAGGAAATGATTTTTCAAGAGAAGAGGGGTATCGTTTAGCTAAAAAAATATTTAAATTGGAAAATCCTAAGAATTTTATAATCTCTGAAGATAATCTATTGAAAGGATTTTTAGAATATTTAGAAGAGAAGAAAAATTATGATGTAAATATTGTAAGTTTCAATAAGACGAATTTAAAAGAGAGTTGGCGTGAAAAAGTTTATTTAGTAGATATAAAACCTGAAAAGTTAGGAATAGAGGCTGTTGATATTTTGATTGATCATATCGAAGATAAATCTGAAAATAGTAGCAGAGTGGTGAATATAGAGTTGTAATAATATTAAAATAAAGTTGTAAAAAAGTATGTAGTAACTTTTTTGCAACTTTTTTGTTTTGTATATAGACAAATTTTTAAAAAAATGCTAGAATGGTTTCATAAAAAAAGGCAAACGTTTGCACAAAATTGGAGGAGATAAAATGTGGTGGAAAGAACTTGTGGGTTATCAAATCTATCCAAGAAGTTTTAAAGATTCTAATGGAGATGGAATTGGGGACTTAAATGGTATAATTGAAAAGTTAGATTACTTAAAAGAGTTAGGTATTGATTTGATTTGGGTATCTCCGTTTTTTAAGAGTCCAAATGATGATAATGGATATGACATCAGTGATTATAAAGATATTTTAGAAGAGTTTGGAAATATGTCAGATTTTGATAGATTGTTAGCTGAAGCTCATAGACGTGATATGAAACTTATAATTGATCTTGTTATAAATCATACAAGTGATGAGCACCCATGGTTTATAGAGGCCAGAGAATCAAAAGACAATCCAAAACGTGATTGGTATATTTGGAAAGAGGGAAAAGATGATGCTGAACCAAATAACTGGGAGAGTATATTTAAAGGATCAGCTTGGGAGCACTGCTCAAAAACAGATGAGTACTATCTTCATCTTTTCTCTAAAAAACAACCAGATCTGAATTGGGAAAATGAGGATATGAGAAAAGAAGTCTATAAAATGATGAATTGGTGGTTGGATAAAGGAATTGATGGATTTAGAGTAGATGCAATAAGTCATATAAAAAAAGCTGAAGGGTTTCCGGATATGCCAAATCCTCTGGGAAAGAGATATGTTGATTCTTTTGATATGCATATGAATGTGGATGGAATCCAAAAATACCTAAAAGAGCTAAAGGAGTCAACTTTTGATAAGTATGATATAGTTACAGTGGGAGAAGCGAATGGGGTAGATGCTGAAAGTTCCGATGAGTGGGTTTGTAGTGAAAGAGGAAAGTTCAATATGATATTCCAGTTTGAGCATCTAAAGTTATGGGATTATGAGGGGAAAGCAGAATTTTCTCCAAAAGCATATAAAGATGTTTTAAATAAGTGGCAGATAGCTTTAAAAGATAAGGGGTGGAATGCTCTTTTCATAGAGAATCATGATATACCAAGAAGTACATCGACATGGGGTAACGATAAGGAGTATTGGTCAGAATCAGCGAAAGCTTTTGCAACAGCATATTTTTTACAAAAGGGAACTCCTTTTATATACCAAGGACAAGAGATAGGTATGACTAATACAAATTTTGATTCGCTTTCAGAGTTTAAAGATGTAAAAAGTTTAAATGAAGGAAAAGAAAAACTAGAGGCTGGAGTACCGGAAAAAGATGTTTTGGAGATTTTATCAAATACGTCTAGAGATAACTCTAGAACTCCTATGCAATGGGATGATTCAGAGAATGCTGGATTCACTTTAGGACAACCTTGGTTAAAAGTAAACGAGAATTATAGAGTTATAAATGTAAAAAATCAACTGAATGATAAAAATTCTATTTACAACTATTATAAAAATTTGATAAAGTTAAAAAAAGAAAGCAGAACTTTAATACATGGAGATTTTAAACTGATTTTAGAAAGTGATGAGGATGTGTTTGCATATTTAAGAGAATCAGAAGATAAAAAATATTTGGTTTTAGCTAATCTGAGTAAAAATGAGAAGACTTTAGATCTTTCAGAGTTTGAATTAAAAGATGAAAACATAGTGATATCTAATTATCAGAATATGACTAGAGAATCTAAAGAGTTTCAGATTAGAGCTTATGAAAGTGTAGTTTATAAAATTTAATAATAGGGGAGTGTTAAAATGAAAAAGAACGGTTTAGTATCATTTGATTTTTGGCAAAAATTAGGAAAGGCTTTAATTGTGGTTATAGCAGTTATGCCTGCAGCAGGACTTATGGTTTCTATTGGAAAACTTTTGGGTAGTAGTGGACTAGATATGTTAGGAAGAATCATAGAGGATATGGGTTGGGGAGTCATAGTAAACTTGAATATTCTTTTTGCTGCGGCGATCGGGGGATCGTGGGCAAAAGAAAAAGCTGGCGGAGCATTTGCAGGAGTTATGGCATTTATACTTACAAATAGAATCACAGGAGCCATATTTGGTATAAATGGAGCGATTTTAAGCAATCCAGATGCTATTGTAAAATCACTTACAGGGCAAGAGTTGCTAGTTAAAAACTATTTCACGAGCGTTATGGGTGCACCAGCTTTAAATATGGGAGTTTTCGTAGGAATACTATCAGGATTCTTAGGAGCGGTACTGTTTAATAAATATCAAAACTTTGATAAGTTACCAAAATCTTTAGCATTTTTCAATGGAAAAAGATTTGTCCCATTTGTAGTTATATTTGGTTCGTTTGTAATGGCAACAATTTTATCGCTTGTTTGGCCATTCGTTCAGTGGGGATTGAACAGTTTTGGAGAATGGATAGCAACTTCTAGAAATACAGCACCAGTTCTTGCACCATTTGTCTACGGAGCTTTGGAAAGATTACTGCTGCCATTTGGATTACATCATATGTTAACAATTCCTATGAACTATACAGAACTTGGAGGAACATATACAGTTTTAACAGGAGCAGCAGCGGGAAGTGTAATGGCTGGGCAAGATCCAATCTGGTTAGCTTGGATAACTGATTTAAATAATCTGAAATCTGCAGGAGATATTGCAGGGTATAAAAATCTTTTAGAAACAGTTGTACCTGCAAGATTTAAAGCTGGACAAGTGATTCTTTCAACAGCTTCGCTGTTAGGAATTGGACTTGCGATGTTAAATAATGTAGATAGTGATAAAAAAGCTCAGTATAAAACAATATTTTTATCATCTATGTTAGCTGTATTTTTAACAGGAGTAACTGAACCGATAGAATTTATGTTTATGTTCGTAGCTCCAGTATTGTATGTTGCATATGCAGTTTTAACAGGAGTAGCTTTTGCTCTTGTGGATATAATATCTTTAAGAGTTCACTCGTTTGGATCTCTTGAGTTACTATCTCGTTTACCGCTGATGATAAAAGCAGGATTATATAGAGATTTGATAAACTTTGTTATAGCTTGTGGAGGATTTTTCTTCTTGAACTACTCTTTATTCAACTTTATTATTAAAAGATATGATTTACCAACACCGGGAAGAAAAGGAAACTATATTGATGATGAAGAAGCGGTTACAGAGAAGAAAGAGGTTTCAGAATCAGCAGATATGATTCCTGTTAAAATTATAGAACTTTTAGGTGGAAGTGAAAATATAGTTGAAGTAGATGCGTGTATGACTAGACTTAGAGTTACAGTCAAAAATTCAGAAGTTGTTGGAGATAAAAACCTTTGGAAAAAAACAGGTTCGATAGGTCTTATAGTGAAAGACTGTGGAGTTCAAGCTATATATGGACCAAAAGCAGATATATTAAAATGTAAAATAATAGATATACTAGGGAGATAAATAAAATGAAACTACTTACTTTGAACTGTCACTCATGGCAGGAGGAAAATCAAATAGAAAAAATGAAATACCTCGCCGAAGTTATTGTTCAAGAGGGGTATGATATAATAGCGTTACAAGAGGTGAATCAACTTATAGCGGATAAAATTGTCTATAGTGATGTGAGAGAAAGTAATTTTGCATATATACTTTGTGAAGAGTTGAAAAGAATAGGAGTAATTTATAACTTTGTTTGGGATTATCACCATATAGGTTATGATGTTTTTCATGAAGGGACTGGTATTCTATTTAAAGGAGAGATTGAAGAGCATATAAGTGATTTTATTGGAACTTCAAAAGATACTAATTTTTGGAAAAGTAGAAAATTTACTATGATATCACAAAGTATAGGGGAAGAGATTGTAGATTTCTATAGCTGTCATCTTGGTTGGTGGAATGATTCTGATAACTCTTTTGAAAAGCAAGTTGATGATTTATTAAAATTTGCGAATGAAAGAGGAAATAGATATTTTCTTATGGGGGATTTTAATAATGATGCCAATGTTAGAGGAGAGGGATATGATTATCTTTTGGAAAGAGGGCTTAGGGATACATACTCCTATGCTTTAAAAAATGATGATGGAGTTACAGTTCCTGGAGCTATAGCTGGATGGGAAGGAAAATGTAATGCCTCAAAAAGAATAGATTTTATTTTAAGTAATAGAGATGAATTAAAAATAAAATCTAGTGAAGTTATTTTTAATGGAAAGAATAGAGATGTAATCTCTGATCATTTTGGAGTAGCTGTAGAGACTTTCTAATTTAGAAAGTCTCTTTGAGGCTTTCCTAAAAGGAAGCCTTGACCATATTCGACAGAGTTTTGAATAAGAAATTCTAAATCCTCTTGTTTTTCTATACCCTCTGCAACAATTTTTAAACCTAAACTTTTCATAATTTTAACTAAACCTTTGTATATAACTTTTCCTTTTTGTTCATCTTCGTTCATAGCTAAAATTAGTGATCTATCAAACTTTACTATATCTACTGGAAGTGTCGCTAGAAGTCCAACCGTAGAATATCCAGCTGTGAAATCATCCATAGATATGAGTATATCTTTTTCCTTTAATTTTTCCAATCTTTCAATTGTAGTTTTTGAATTAGTTAAAATCATAGTTTCTGTTATTTCAATCTCTATATTTTTTCCATCAACTTTATAAAAATTTAGAAGATCAAAAATATATGGAATCATATCCTCTCTCATAAAAGTTTCAGATGACATATTAAATGACAGTCTAAAATCATTTTTAATAGATTTTTTATCTAAAAGAGATGCAACTTTTTTTATAGCTTCTTCAGCGATTTTATAATCAATTTTATAAACAATTCCCATTTTTTCAGCTAAAGGAATAAACTCTGCAGGACTTATAAACTTAAGTTCATGATTTTCCCAACGAGCTAGAGCTTCAGCACCGCTTAAAGTATTGTCACTAAGATTGTATTTAGGTTGAAAAACAGCATAAAACTCGTTGTTTATTGAAGTTTCAAGAAGAGACTTGATTTTTTCATTTCTTCTTGCTCTTTCAATAAAGTTGCTTGTTGCCTCTTTATACCAAATTTCACTGTTTTTTTTGATTGCTGCGATAGCCATATCAGAGCACTTTAAAGATTCATGTAGTGAGATACAACTAGATTTTTTATGATAACCTAAAGTAAATGAAACATTATATTTTTTCATTAAAAAAGAGTTAGAAAATAACTCTCTTAGTTTTTCTATTTTATCTGAAGGATTTTTGATATTATATGAAAATATGTAGAACTCGTCTCCAGAAATTCTAAAAATCTCATCTTTTATAAAGATTTGTTTTAAGAATATACTTGTTTGAGATAAAACTAGATCTCCCTCTTCATGACCGTATAGATCATTTACTTTTTTAAAATTATTAAGATTTAATAAAAATGTAACCCCTGTACTAGAGTTTTTCGATTTACAAAACTCGTTATAAGTTTTTCTGCTATATAGCTTTGTTAAATCATCTTTTGTTAATTGCTTTTTTATTTGTAAATACTTTAAAAATACTCCTATTTGAAATACGATGAAAATTAAAAGCATAAAATTAATGCCCACTATTCCTCCCCTTGACATAAAAATTAAATGAAATGCCTCATAAATATATCATTAAAATTAGGAAAAAGCAATATAATTTTTTCAGAAAAAATACACTTTATTTTGCTTTAAGTGGACTAGTGGTTTTTTGTAGTTTTATATGTTCGATAAAGAGAAAAATATAATATTTTGCGTATGAAAAAAAACCACTTCTTATTTAGAAGTGGCTTTAACTTTTTTCAAGAAATTATAAAATACGAATGAAATTATTCCGGTAGTGATATAAAGTTGAATTCCAGCTATATTTCTAAGTATATTTGAATATTCTACAAGATTTATACTCGCTAAGTAAGCACTCATTCTGAATGTTGCAACTGTTCCAACAGCCATTGGGAAGGTAGTTCCTGCAAATCCTGGATGGAAGTTAAAACTGAAGAACTTTGGAATACTTAATAGAATAGAGATCAGAGTAATGAAAACTATTCCATAAAGGAAAATAGCAACTTTAAGATTTGGTTCTTTCATAACATTTAAATAGCTAATAGCACAAAGACTTGACGGTGCCAATAGAATAGCTTTTGTGTGATAAACCATATCTGGTAACGGTTTTGTAATAAGTCTTCTAATCATAAATGGTATTATTGAGAAGAAAGCTATCAAACCATAGATTGTAACCCATTTTAAAATAGTAGGTTCATTCATAGCTCCACCAACAACAACAGAAACCATTATTCCATTATAAGTAACAAACCAGCTAGGTACAAAAGTTTCAATTTTGAAGTTTTTAATTACATTTCTATATGTGAATATACAGATAGCAAATGCGTGGAAGAAAATTCCAAATAACCATAGATTTTTTCCTAAGAAAGGGCTATATGGAAGTAAAAATGCCCCTATGATCATTGCTAGCATAGAGTATGTTCCATATAAACTAGCAGGAATTGTATTGCTATACTCTGCTAAAAAAGCCTCTTTGTGTCTAAATATTTTAATTGTTGCTAAGATAAATACTACTATTCCAATAATCATAAAAATACTTCTAAGAAGAGTAAAGTTTAGTAGTAGATAAGCGTTTGCAAGAGTACATGCACCAACTGTTGTGGCGATAGCTCCTACAGGAAAACGTTCAAGCCTATCAAGTGTTGTTTTAATCATTTTCATCTCCTTTTATTAATTTTTAGTCTCTGTATTCAAATTGTAACTCTGCATCTATATTGAAGAAGTCAGAGTAATCAATGTTGAATACTGATTTTTTAATTTTTGATATATCGATGTATAGTCTTATAAGTTGTGCTAGTACACCTGTGTAAGCTAAGTCACCTTGAATTATAGCTCCATATATATGTCCATCTTTATGAGCAATTTTTTTATAAACACCATTTCTTTCTCTGATGCTTTCAACAGTCAATCCTTCAATTTTATCAAATGCACTGTGACACCCTAAAGATAGAGTAGGAATATCAAAGAAGTTCATAGTTGATTTTGCGTAGAAGAAATCATCCATATCTCTTTCAACTCCAGCCATATTTGATGTTGCAGCAATCCCCTCTTTTACAGCCACAGGCCAAATAGTTCCTCTACCACTTACATCCCCAGCTCCATATACATCTTTTACATTTGTTTCACCTTTTGGATTGAAAAGTAATCCTAATCTATCAGTGGCAATAGATGTATTTTCTAAAAATTGAATATTAGGACGAACACCAGCACAAACTATAACTAAATCTGCTGGGATGTGCTCGATATCAGTTCTGTCCTCTCTAGTAGTTTCAAAATATAATCCATTTATCAGTGAGTCATTTTCAGGATTTACATCAAGACCTGTTACTTTTGAAGTGAAGTGTAGATCCACTCCATGTTCAATCATTTTTTCTTCATAAGCTAAAGAAGCTTCTTTATCCAGTTGAAGTGGAAGCAATCTATCTGCCATCTCAATTAGCGAAATTTTAGCATCTACATTTTCATTATGTAGCAATCCAACAACAGCATCCATACCGATAAGCCCTGCTCCAACAACAACTATGTTTTTGCTAGTTTTAGAAAGTTCTAAAATTGTATTACAGTCATCTAAAGATTTTAAACCAACAACATTCGTTTTTCCATGAATATTTTCAAGAGGAGGGAAGAATGGTCTAGAACCAGTTGCAATCAAAACTTTGTCATAAGTTACAACTTCACCGTTATCTAATTGTATAGACTTATTTTTTTCATCTAAAGAGATAACCTCTCTACCTTTCATCCAATTTATATTGTTTTTTTGGAAGAAATCTTTATCGACAAAGTTTATTCCTTCAACATCTCTCATATTTCCAATATAGTGATGAAGAATACATCTAGAGTAAACTTCTGTATCTTTTGAGATTAAAATAATCTCTGCATTTTTATCTAAAGCTCTTAGGTTTTCAGCTCCATTTATTCCAGCAGCCGAAGCACCAATTATAACATATCTCATTTTTAAACCTCCTCAAGAGTGATAGCAGCCATTGGACATTTAGCCACACATTGTGGCCCGTCAGGATTATGTGTACACATATTACATTTCATAATCTCTTTTTTAGTAGCTTTATCCTCTTTTAAAGTTCCATATGGGCAGGCCATAATACACATATAGCAGCTAGCACACTTCTTTTTATCATAAGTAACATAACCAGTTTCACTGTCTTTTCTCATAGCTCCACTCATACAAGTGTAAACACACTCTGGCAAATCACAATTTCTACAGAATATTGGTGAGAATTTAAAATCACTGCTCAGCACGACTCTATTTCTAGAGTCGGCAGAGTCGTGTGAAACTAAGCAAGCACTAACACAAGTTAGGCATCCAATACATTTACTTCTATCTATTTTTATTCTTTTCAAAGTAATCCCTCCTAATTAATCTTCTCTATAGAGACAGGTGCATATTTATATGATGGCTCTTTAGAGTAAGGGTCGTATATAGAAAGTGTAAGATTATTTGTTTCTATATAGTGAATAGGTGCATATAAAACATCGTGAGGCAGATTTTCTGTAAGTAGTGCATAGAATTTACTACTTCTACCATTGATAGAGTGAACAAGAATCTCCTCTCCATTTTCAATACCTAATTTTTCTCCTAAGCTTTTAGAGATATAGATATATGATTTATTAGATGTTGAATCATTTACATAAGTTATCTCTCTTGTTCTAGTTTGAGTATGCCATTGACCAACAGTTCCTCTTCCAGTGTTTAAAACGTATGGGAACTCTGCATTTGTTGGAACAGGATTTTCAGCGATATCTTCAAACATAAATTTAACTTTTTTGCTAGGAGTGTAGTACTCATTATTTTCATAAAGTCTTCTTTCATGATCAACTAAAACTTCACCCTCACGGAATGGCCACTGAACACCATATCCCTCTTCTAAAAGTTTATAGCTAACTCCAGTTATATCACAAGGAGTTCCTTTTGTAACAGCTTTCATCTTATTGAAAACTAACTCAGGAGTTTCCCAACCATTTAGTAAATCTCCCATTCCTAAAGCTTTTCCTAAATTGTATATAACTTCAAAGTCAGTGAATCTTCCCTCTGGTTTTGGCAGCACTGGATTTAGTTTAGAGATTCTTCTCTCTGTGTTAATAAGAGTTCCCTCTTTTTGAATTCCAGAAACAACTGGTAGGAATAGATCTGCTAACTCTGAACTATCAGTGTTTGGATATAAATCTTGAACAACGAAAAGTTCTAATTTTTCAATTGCTTTTTTGAACTCATAGTTATTTGTCCAAGAGTGTCTAGGGTTTGTACAAAGAATCCAAAGAGCTTTTATCTCTCCAGAGATTATTTTTTCTATAATAACATTGTATGGTAAAGTTGGTTTTGTTGGGAATATAGCGGGGTCTAAACCTAAAGCTTCTCCAACAACTTTTCTCTTAGCTTCATCAGCATACTCTCCACCACCATAAAGTCCAGTAGTGTTACTGAATAAACGAGAACCCATAGCGTTGCATTGCCCAGTTATAGAGTTAGCTCCTGTTCCAGGTCTTCCAATATTTCCAGTCATAACAGCTAAGTTTATTATTCCTTGAGCAGTTCTAACAGCTTGGTAACTTTGGTTGATACCCATAGTCCACCAGAAAGAAACGGCATCTCCTTCGTGGATAAGTGTTGCTAAAGTTATAAACTGATCTTTTGTAATTCCAACAGTTTCTTCAATATCATCTATTGAGAACTTACTTACATGCTTTTTGAAATCTTCAAAGTTCTCAGAGAAATTTTCTATGTATGAGTTGTCTATCCAATTTTTTTCGATTAAGTAGTTAGCTATAGTATAGTAAAGAACAAGATCACTTTTTGGTTTTATGCAGAAGAAATAGTCAGCATTCATAGCTGTTTCACTTTTTCTGATATCTATAACGATAACTTTTTTATTTTTGTTTTTTCTTACTCTATCCCAGATGATAGGATGAGCTACAACAGGGTTAGCTCCAGTAAAAATGATTGTGTCAGAAAGTTCAAAATCGTTTAAAGTATAAGGAGGAGCATCAAAACCAAAACTTTGCTTATGAGCTACAACCGAAGTTGCCATACAAAGTCTTGTATTTCCATCTAGTTGTCCACCTACATAGTTTCTAAAAACATGTCCAACTAAAGCCATCTCTTCTAAGGCAAGTTGACCAGTACTTATAGCAGCTACACTTTCTTTACCATACTTCTCTGTGATATCTTTTAATTTTTGGCTGAAAAGTGAGTAAGCAGAGTCCCAAGATATCTCCTCTCTTCCGGTAGATGTTTTTAGTATAGGGTTTTTAGGAAAATCATCTGAAGTAAGTTGCTTATCTAAGTTAAGCCCCTTAATACAGCTGAAACCTTTATTAACAGGATATTTTTCAGATGGAACAACCTTTTTAATAGATCCGTTCTCCACATAAAAATCCATGTTGCAAGCAAGCGAACAATAGTTGCAAGTCGTTTGAATTTTATTCATAATACATCTCCTCCTTGGTATACAAGTATTTTATCTATTATAATACTTTTAAATAAAAAAAAGTAGTGTGATTAAAGTCACACTACTATAAAAAAGCTCAAAATTTATTCTAAATATGTTTAAACTATTGTGTTACTAGCTCTAAAGGTACAGGAATAAATGTAGGAATATTTTCTTTTTTTATTACTTTATCAGCAGCAATAATACCCTCTGCACCAATTTCTCCAGGTTTTTGTGCAACTGTTGCAGCTAATTTACCCTCTTTAACGGCTTTAACAGCGTCCTCTGTAGCATCAAAGCCAACGATTAAAACATCTTTTTTACCCGCAGCTTCAATAGCTCTTAAAGCTCCAAGAGCCATCTCATCGTTATGAGCAAAAACAGCATTGATTTCAGATTGACCTTGAAGTATGTTTTCCATAACATTAAGCCCCTTTGTTCTATCAAAATCAGCAGCTTGCTTAGCAACTATATCTAATTTTCCAGCAGCAGCTTTATTAAACCCTTCTCCTCTATCACGAGCAGCAGTTGTTCCAGGAATTCCTTCAAGTTCAACAACTTTAACTGATTTTCCCTCTAACTTTTCGATGATAAAGTTTCCAGCTAACTCTCCACCAGCAATGTTATCAGATGCAATGTGAGCTACCACTTTTCCACTGTTAGAAGCTCTATCTAAAGTTATTACTGGTACTTTACGACGGTTAGCAGCTTTAACTGATGATATAACTGCATCAGAATCAGTTGGGTTTATAAGTAAAACGTCTATTTTATTTATAAGTAAATCCTCAACATTTCCTAACTCTTTAGAAGGGTCATTTTGAGAGTCTAAAACTATAATCTCATGTCCCATCTCTTTGGCTTTAGAAACTGCTCCCTCTTTAAGAGTAACGAAGAAAGGGTTATCTTGTGTTGAAACAACAAATCCAATTTTTGCAGCTTCAGCAAGAGTACTCATTCCTAAAACTAGAGTCATAAATCCTAAATACTTCAATCTATTTTTCATAATTAACCACCCATTTTTTTATTTTAAATACTGTTATTTTGAAGATTTTTTATCTATTAAAACCGCAATAAGAATTACAGCAGCTTTTACCATCATTTGATAGTATGACGAAACATTTAAAAGGTTTAAAGCGTTTCCTAAAACACCTATGATAATTGCACCAAGGGCAGTTCCAGCAATACTTCCAATTCCACCAGCCAGTGATGTTCCTCCAAGAACAACAGCAGCGATAGCATCCAATTCATAACCAGATCCAGCGGTAGGTTGAGCAGAACCAAGTCTAGATGTGATGATAACACCCGCTAATGCAGAGAGAGCTCCTGCAACTCCATAAACAAGAGTTTTATATTTAGAAGTGTTTACTCCAGAAAGTTTAGTTGCTTCTTCGTTTCCACCAATAGCATAGATATATCTACCAAATTTCAGATTATTTAAAATGTAGTATCCAGCAATGAAAAGAGCAATCATAATATAGATAGGAATAGGAATATCAAGGATATATCCTCCACCGATATTATCAAAGAAATCTCCGCCATCTCTAACAGGGATAGGTTTTCCATCTGTGAAAACAAGAGTTGCTCCTCTTAAAAGAGTCATAGTAACAAGAGTTACGATGAAAGGCTGAAGTTTTGCATAAGATATTAATAATCCATTAAAAATACCAAATATAGCACCAAGAACAATAGCTATAAAAATAGCAAGTACAGGATTTACTCCATTAGCTATTAAACTTGCTCCCATAGCTCCAGTTAAAGCTAGAATAGAACCAACAGATAGATCGATTCCACCTGTTAAAATTACAAGAGTCATCCCAATAGCGATAACTGAGTTTATAGATGTTTGTCTTAAAACATTTAAAATATTTCCCATAGATAAAAATCTTGGATTTAAGAATGAAACTATTATAGAGAAAACAATTAACCCGATTAAAGGTTTATTGTTATATATTTTTTTTAACATTATTTATTTTCAACTCCTACTGCATATCTCATTATTTTTTCTTGAGTGAACTCATCTTTTAAAAGTGTTCCACTGATTTTGTGTTCATGGACAACCATGATTCTGTCGCTTAATCCCATAACTTCCGGCATCTCTGATGAAATCATAATTATACTTAAACCTTTAGTTTTAAGTTCGTTTATAACATCATAGATCTCTTTTTTAGCTCCAACGTCAACTCCTCTAGTTGGTTCATCTAAAATAAGAATTTTAGGATTTGTTAAAAGAGCTTTTGCTATAGCAACTTTTTGTTGGTTTCCACCACTTAAGTTTTTGATAATTGCATTCTCTGAAGGAGTTTTTATACTGAATTTTTCAATGTATTCTTGAACAGAGTTATTTTCTGATTTTTTATTTAATCCAAACTTTTTAGAGAAGAATTTTAAAGATGAAAGAGTCATATTCTCTTTTACGCTTAACCCTAGAACTAAACCGTCTCCTTTTCTATCCTCTGAAACATAAGCTATTCCATTATTTACTCCAGATTCAGGTGAAGTGATATTAACCTCTTTTCCATCTACAAAAACTTTTCCAGAAGATTTTTTATAATAACCATATATAGTTTTAACAAGTTCACTTCTTCCTGCTCCCATAAGACCAGCAATTCCAAGAATCTCTCCTTTTCTTAAAGTGAACGATGCATTTTTAACATATTCACCAGAAAGGTTTTCAACTTTTAAAACTTCATCGCCAGGAGTTACAACTACATTTGGGAATTGCTCATCAAGAGTTCTTCCAACCATACTTTGTATAATGTAGTTTTCATCTATATCTTTAACTTCAGCTTCAGAGATAAACTTTCCATCTCTTAAAACTGTAATGTCGTCACAGATTGCAGGAATCTCTTTTAATCTGTGTGATATATAGATGATACTTCTTCCTTCTGAAGTAAGTTCTCTTATAACATTGAAAAGACTTTCAGTTTCTTTATCAGTTAGAGCATCAGTTGGCTCATCCATAACTATAAGTTTAGCATTTTGAGAAAGAGCTTTAGCAATCTCTATCATCTGCATTTTTCCAATTGTCAAATCTTTAATAAGAGTTTTCTCGCTATCTTCAACATTTAAAAGATCTAGTAAAGTTCTAGCTTCTCTATGCATAAGAGTCCAATCAATTTTTCCAAAACTATTAGTAAGCTCTCTTCCTAAAAATATATTTTCAGTTATACTCATATGTCCGATTAGATTTAGCTCTTGGTGAATTATAGCTATTCCAGCCTCTTGTGAATCTTTTGTTCCCTTGAAGGCAACCTCTTTTCCTTTGAAGGCCACAGTTCCAGCATCTTTAGTGTATATACCAGTCATTATTTTCATAAGAGTGGATTTACCAGCACCGTTTTCTCCCATCAAAGCCATAACTCTTCCTTTGTAAGCGTTTAAAGAAGCTCCATCTAAAGCTTTAACACCAGGGAAAGATTTATGTATACCTTCCATTTTTAAAATAATCTCTTTATTCATTTTAGAAAACTACTCCTGACTTTAAAATTATATTTGCATAAGGAGTACACTCTCCAGTTCTAACAATCGCTTCACTATCTTTTGTAGTCTCTTTAAACTCTGTATGAGTTACAAAACTGATTTTAGGGTTCATTCCATTTTTTTGGAAAGTTTCAAGAATTTCATTAAAAACAGTAGGATTTATAGTTTTAATCTCCTCTGCTAAAACAATCTCTTCAACCATCATCTCAGAAAGAATAGCATCTAAAGTGTTTATAAAACTAGGGAATCCAGCTTCTATAGCTAGATCAATTCTTTTAACTCCTTTTGGGAATGGAAGGCCTGCATCACAAACAGTTATGTGTGATGTATGTCCAATTTTTGATATTTCATAAGATAATTCGCTATTTAAAAGTCTTCCTCTTTTCATTATTATTCTCCTTTAAAATTTAATACTTCTTCTAGAGTTGGGATAGAAGTTTGTGCTCCAATTCTAGTTACAGAGATTGCTGCAACACGAGTTCCTCTATCGATTGCCTCTTCAAAAGTTAATCCAGCAGCTAAACCATTTACGAATCCACCAATGAAACTATCACCAGCAGCAGTTGTATCAATAGCTTTTACTTTATAAGCAGGGAAAGATTTTTTAATCTCTTTACTTATAAACATGCATCCTTTACTTCCTAAAGTTACAATCAGTCCTTTAACACCTTTGTTTAGTAGAATATGAGCTGCTTTCACAACACTTTCCTCATCTGTTACAGGAATTCCAGATAAAATCTCTAATTCAGTTTCGTTCGGAATAATATAATCAGAGTTACTAATGATTTCAGAATCAAGTTCTCTAGCTGGAGCTGGGTTTAAAATTGTAGTTTTCCCTAACTCTTTAGCTAATTTTAAAGAATATTTTACAGTTTCAACTGGAATCTCTAGTTGAGCAACAACTATGTCACAGTTTTTTATAGTTTCAATATGTCTATCTATATAATCGTTATCTACAGAGTAGTTTGCACCAGGGACAACGATTATTCTATTTTGTCCATTCTCTTCAACGATAATTTTCGCAATACCAGTAGCTTCATCACAATATTCAATGTTAGAAACGTCTACTCCATCTTTTTTCATAGAGTTTAAAAGAATATCTCCCATACCCTCTTTACCAATTTTTCCTAGCATAGTTACTGAGCTGTTCATTTTTCCAATAGCAACAGCTTGATTAGCTCCTTTTCCACCAGGAATCTGCATGAATTTTTTACCTAAAAGAGTTTCTCCACCACGAGGTGCTCTCTCACAAATTGTAACTAAATCCATGTTAATGCTCCCAACAACAACAATTTTTTTCATTCTTAATATCTCCTTAAATAATATGTCGAAATAATATATTGTGATTTAATAGTGTACACAATTACACCTAAAACTAGTTAATACCTTTAATGTAGCACACTAAAAAAATATTGTCAATAGCATAAAAGCTGAAACCTTGTGAAAAGTTTCAGCTTTTATGCTTCTCAATCTCCCAACTCATGATGGTTCTTATAATTACAATAAGTAAAACTAAAATTATGTTTTGAAGATCTCTTAATATAATTGTGTCGATAATATCTGCGATAATCAGAAATTGCAAACCGACTAAAATATATTTATCAAAGTTATCTCTCATGATTTTACTAAAACTTAATTTCTCTTTATTGGGAAATAAAAGTTTTAAACTTTTTAAAAAACCAAAACAGATAACACCAATAGAAAGAGCTGTAAAGAAAAAAGCTAACCAGTGTAGAAAAACTTTAAAAAAATCCATAATAAAATGTTCGAATGTAAGCATAAAAACCTCCTGAAGTAATTTAATCCTTTAATTTCTACAAAAAAAAATAAATCTTCCTTTTATTTAAAAGAAAAACATTTATATTTTAACTTTTTTTACTGAGGTAAAATAACTAATATCTAAAAAATAAAAAAATATTGTAAAAGTGTTCAAAATACAATATAATCGTTTTATAAATATAATAAACACGTGTTCACGAAACAAAAAAATATTTTTTTGTTAGAGAATGGAGGAAGAATGAAAATAAATAGTACTAAGGTAGCTCAGTTAGCTGGAGTGTCAAGAAGTACAGTTTCAAGGGTTATAAACAACTATTCAAATGTTCCGCCTGAAACAAAGGAGATTGTTTTAAGAGCAATAAAAGAGTTAGGATATATTCCAAATAGTAGTGCTCAAGTTTTAGCGGGAAAGAAAAGCAGAACTATTGGACTTTTTATCTATGGAGATAATAGTGATAAAAATAGAATATTGGATAATGGATTATCTTTTGGTTACTATCTTGATTTTATAAATAGAGTTTTGAAAGAATCTTTAAAATTGGAGTATCAACTTTTGGTAGATGTTATAAATGATGATACCTTTCATAAAATTGAATCTCTATATATGAATAGAAGCATAGTAGGTGGAGTTTTTATTGGATTTAAAGATGGAGATAAAAATATAGAAAATATTTTACAGAAGTTTTCACCGATGGTTTTGGTAGACTATACCTCTAATCCAATATCTTCAAACAATGAGGTTTATTATATAAATACAGATGATTTTACAGGTGCACTTTTAGCTACAAATCATCTGTTAGAAATAGGAAAGAGAAAAATAGTTCATATTTCAGGAGATAAAGAGAAACTTTCAGGTAAAGAGAGAGAAAAAGGGTATTTAGAAGCTGTTAAAAGTTTTGGAATCTCTCCAATAGTTTATAATGGAGATTACTCTGATGAAAAAGCAAGAGAGATTATGAAATCTATTTTAGATAAAGATGTTCAGTTTGATGCAGTTTTCTGTGCAAATGATAATATGAGTTATTGTGTGGATGAGATTTTAAAAGAGCGAGAGATTAAAGGAATCCCTATTGTAGGATTTGATAATTTAAGAAATACAATTCCGCTTGGAATAATGTCAGTCGCACCAGATATAAATAGCTTAGCTAAATTAGCTGTAGAACTCTTGGTAGTTGAAAATAGTGAAAAAAATAGATTAAACTTTGTAAAAACTAGACTTATAAAGAGTTTGAATGAATATATAAAAGAGAGTTATTTAGATTAGTCGGGAGGAAAGATGATATACATAAATAAAGAGAATAGAGAGTTTCACTTACAAGGACCAAATACAAGTTATATATTCAATGTTATGAAAAATGAGCAGTTAGGTCATCTATATTTTGGAAAAAAAATAAGACATAGAGAAAGCTTTAAACACTTTTTCTATCAACCCGAAGTAGGGATAGGAATAATAGCTCATCATGAAGATGACCCAGGATTTTCACTTGAGTATTACAAACAAGAGTATCCATCTTATGGAACGACAGATTTTAGAAAACCAGCTTTTGAGCTAGAGTCAGAGGATGGCAGCAGAGTTAGTGACTTCGTATATAAGGGATATAGAGTTTATAAGGGTAAGGAGAGATTAGATGGACTACCTTCAACCTATGTTGAAAGTGAGGATGAAGCAAATACGTTAGAAATTGAGTTAAAAGATGAAGTTTTAAACTGTAAATTATTCTTAACATATACGGTTTATAAAAATAGAGATGTAATAACAAGAAATGCTAGATTTGTAAATCATGGAACGGAAAAGATAGATATAAATAGAGCTATGAGTTTTGCCCTTGATCTACCTGATTATAACTATGAGATGATACATCTTTCTGGAGCTTGGGCTAGAGAAAGATTCATAAAAACTAGAAAATTAGAAGTTGGATCACAGTATATAGATAGTACAAGAGGAGCAAGTAGTGCTCATCAAAATCCATTCATAATTTTAAAGCGTCCGAATACGACAGAGGATTCAGGAGAGAGCATAGGATTTGCACTTGTTTACTCTGGAAATTTCTTAGCTCACGTAGAGGTAGATCATTTTGATGCCACAAGAGTTACGATGGGAATCAATCCATTTGATTTTAAATGGAATTTAAATCCCGGAGAGAGTTTTACTACACCAGAAGCAATAATAGTTTACAGTGAGAATGGAATGAATGAGATGAGTAAAACTTTCCATAAATTATTCCGTGAAAGAGTTGCTAGAGGTGAGTGGAGAGATAAAGAGAGACCAATTTTGGTAAATAACTGGGAAGCGACATACTTTGACTTCAACGAGGATAAGATTGTAGCTATGGCTTCGAAGGCAAAAAAATTAGGGTTCGAGCTTTTCGTTTTAGATGATGGATGGTTTGGAAAAAGAGATGATGATAAAACATCTTTAGGAGATTGGTTCCCGAATTTAGATAAACTACCTAATGGAGTTAAAGGATTAGGTGAAAGAGTAGTAAATGAAGATATAAGATTTGGACTTTGGTTTGAGCCAGAGATGATCAGTAAAAATAGTAAACTATACGAGGAGCATCCAGACTGGATACTTGGTGTAAAAAATAGAAGATTATCTATGGGAAGAAATCAGTATATTTTAGATTTATCAAAGCCAGAGGTTAGAAAGTATATTGTAGATATCTTATCTGAAAGATTCTCTGAGGCTCCAATATCTTATGTAAAATGGGATATGAATAGAAATATGACAGAGATAACTTATAGAGATCTACCTCATAAATATATTTTAGGACTTTATGAGATTTTAGAGGAGTTAACGACAAAGTTCCCACATATACTATTTGAGTCTTGTGCATCAGGAGGGGGAAGATTTGATGCAGGGATGCTACACTATATGCCACAAGTTTGGACAAGTGATGATACAGACGCAATTGTAAGATTAAACATTCAGCATGGAACATCGCTAGCTTATCCGCTTATAAGTATGGGAGCTCATGTTTCGGATATACCAAATCATCAAACAGCTAGAAAAACTAGTTTAGAGTGCAGAAATCATGTTGCAGCTTTTGGAAATTTCGGATATGAGTTGGATCTTTTAAAGTTTGATGAGAGCACTGAAGAGAGTGTAAAAAAACATCTGGAATTTTACAAAGAAAATAGGAGATTAATACAGTTCGGAGATTTCTATAGATTAGAAAGTCCGTTTGAAGGAAATAGTGCGGCTTGGATGGTTGTTGATAAGGAGAGAGAAGAGGCTTTAGTAGGGCACTTTACAATCTTAGCATCACCAAATCCAGGGTACAATGCAAAAGTGATATTAAAAGGATTAAATCCAGATAAAAAATACTCTGTAAATGGTGAGTTTGAAGCTTATGGGGATGAGCTTATGAACGTTGGAATTGTATTTCCACAACTAGATAGATATTTTTCAAAAGATTCAGAAACACAAGATTTCAAAAGTAAAGTTTTTAAGTTGAAAGAAGTTAAATAGTGATTTAAAGATAATTTAAAGATATTCACGGGAGGAGTAACAATGGTTAGTTTAAAAATGAAGTTATCATACGGTTTAGGTGCTCTTGGAAAAGATTATGCTTGTGCAATAGTTTATATATTCTTAATGTATTACTTTACAGATGTTTTAGGATTAGCTCCAGCATTTGTTGGAACGTTGTTTTTAGTTGCTAGAATGTGGGATGCTATAAATGATCCTGCTATGGGAATGCTTGTGGATAACACAAGAAGTAAATGGGGGAAATTCAGACCTTGGATTTTAATAGGAACAATTTTAAATGCTGTAACTGTTGTTGGAATGTTTACAAAGCCAGAGGCTTTTACAGGTAAAAGTTTATATATCTATATCTCAATAATGTATATACTTTGGGGAATGACTTATACAATTATGGATATACCTTTCTGGTCAATGATACCATCTCTTTCAAGTGATAAAAAGGAGAGAGAGCAAATTGCGGTTGTTCCAAGAATATTTGCAAGTTTAGCTTGGTTATCATTGGGAAGTTTCGGATTACCACTTATAGCGTATTTAGGAAAAGGAAACGAAGCTAGAGGATTCTCATTGCTTTCATTAGGAATTGCAGTGATATTTATTTTTACTTCGATTTTAACTGTTATGAATGTAAAAGAGCAGGTTGTTAGTAAAAAAGCGAGTGAAAAGATAAACCTTAAAGAAGCTTTCAAGCTAATATTAAAAAATGATCAACTTGTAGCTTTAATAGGAACAGTTTTAATGTTCAACTTAATGGCTCAAATATCTGGTGGAGTTGCAATCTATTACTTTAAATATGTTGTTGGAATAGAAAAACTATTCTCGGTGTTCACAGGATTCTCTGGACTTGCAGAGATTGGATCGTTATTGATGTTCCCGATTCTTTCTAGTAAAATTGGAAGAAAGAAAGTATTTTTCCTAGCGTGTGCTCTTCCAGTTGTTGGTTTCCTGATGTTATTCTTCTCTGGAGTAATAGCTCCGGGAAATGCTACATTGATTGCGATATCAGGAATCGTTGCAAAGTTAGGTTCTGGATTAACACTTGGAATTTCAACTGTAATGTTAGCTGATGTTGTTGATTATGGAGAGTTCAAGTTTGGTTCTAGAAATGAAAGTGTTATATTCTCAGTTCAAACATTACTTGTTAAATCAGCTTCAGCAGTTAGTGGATGGTTAATAGGTATGGGATTATCGATGGTTGGTTATGTACCAAATGTAGCTCAAACAGCTTCAGCTGTATTAGGAATAAAATATTTGATGATAGTGTTCCCAATTTTACTTTCTATTTGTGGGTATGTGATATATAGAAAATACTATAAATTGAATGGAGACTATTACGATGAGATTGTTGAAACAATAAGAGTGAAAAGAGAGATAGAGGCTTAAAAAAAGCCCTCGGTTTATAATAAGACCGAGGGCTTTTTTTATTCATTTTTTCTATCTTATTTTTCTATCCTATAAAAATAGGTGTTTCTAAATTTTCTAGAAGATTTAAGCCTGTTCTATTTGTTATTTTCTCCATAAAGAATGAACGACTTAGATTTCCCATTAGAATCAAACTAGATTTGTTAGCTGCAAAATAGAAATCTTCAAGAGATTCATCTTTTGAACTAAAAGGAATAATATCCCCTTTATATCCTTTGTTTTTTAAAAGGTCTAGCAGATGGTGTTTCTCATAATCACAGTTCCAAGTTAAAATAGGGAAACTTTCTAGATCTAAATTAGGGAAAAGATTTAAAAAATTATAAACACTCTTATTAACTTTTATTCCATCGTTAGATATTATGGAGATATTTTCAAAGCTAAGAGGTTTTCCTCTTAAAACAAGGATGGGTCTAAATGATATTTTTAATAGTTCTAGAAAGATATCATTTAAATATGAAGATTGTTCAATCATTAAAAGATCTGCGGTTTTTAAAAGAGTTTTAACTTCATCAACTCCAACTTCTGATTGAATCAATAAATTAGTATCGATATTGTATTTTTCAAAAGCTGAATTTATTTTAGAAATAAACTCATCCTCCATTCCGTTTAAAACAAAGGCAGCTTCACCTGAGTTTAGAAGTGTTTCACTTATAGGAGCTCTATAAGCGATGTCTCTAATATATAAAGGTACAAGTTCGAAGCCAAAGTGAGTTTTAAGATGTTGGTAGCTTTTTAAAATAAGATCTAAATTATTTCCGTTTTTTAATAATAAAACAACTTTTTTCATAATAAATCCCTCCTAAAGTGTAGAAAATTCTTCTAATCCTTATTTTCTAAAAAAAACAAATTTTCCTTTTATTAGTATAGGAAATATTAAAGGAATAGGCTATAATTTTTGTATTAAGAGGAATAAGTATTAAGATGTGAGGTGACGCTTTGGTGAGTTTTTTCAATTTTAGAAAAATACAGGAGATTTTCAGAAATATTTCAGAAAATATAGAACTTATTTTTGAGCAAAGAGATGGTAGAAATGAGATTTGTAGAATTTGTGGTAAGAGTGTCAATAACAATGATTTTTCGGTTCAATTCCAAGATGAATCTGAGGATAAGCTTACTTCAAGATGTTTATACTGTAATAAAACTTTTATAAAAGCAAAAGAGAGGATTTCGAGATAATCCTCTCTTTTGTTAAAATCTATTTTTTACCATAAAGTCTTTTTTCGATAGCATCAATAAATCTTTTTAAAACAAAGATTCTAGCGTAATATTTGTCATTGGCAGGAACTATATGCCAAGGAGCTGTAGTCGTTGAAGTTCGAGATATCATGTCCTCAATTGCAGAGTTATAATCTTTCCATTTTTCACGATTTCTCCAATCCTCCTCTGTGATTTTCCATTTTTTTTCAGGTGTATTTTCACGCTCTTTAAAACGTTTTAACTGCTCATCTTTTGAGATTTGTAACCAGAATTTTAAAACGATAGCTCCATCATCTATCCACTGCTTTTCCATATCGTTTATCTCTGCATATGAACGCTTCCATTCATAGTTTGTAGCAAACTTTTCAATACGTTCAACAAGAACTCTTCCATACCAAGTTCTATCAAAGATAGAGATGTGTCCATTTCTAGGAATAGCTTTCCAGAATCTCCATAGATAGTGATGGTTTTTTTCAATAGTGCTTGGTGCAGCGATAGGAATAACATCATATCCACGAGGGTCCATACGCCCAACCAATCTTTTAATATTTCCACCTTTTCCAGCAGCGTCCCATCCTTCATAAGCTATAATTACAGGAATACGTCTTGTATAAATTTCATGATGAAGATTATAAATTTTCTTTTGAAGTTTTTCTAGCTCTTTTTTATACTCTTTTTTATCTAGGGCTTTCTCTAGATTTATTTTATCCAGAGAGAACGGTTTTTTATAAGGTAAAAGAACATCATCTGGTCTAACTTCCTTTGCATTTAATTGACTCTCTATTTTTTCAACAATAATTCTGAAAATCTCTGACTTTGCTCCATAAATACTATCTGAAGAAATCACATTCCAACCACAATCGAAATTATTTGTACGTTCTAAAATATCTTCCCAAGTACCAGCAATAGTTTTATAATTAAAATTTTGTTGCCAAGCGTATGGGGTTACTTTCCATGACTGTGCTGGATTTTTTTTGGCTTTTATATATCTTTTTTTCTGAGTTTTTTTAGATACATGCAGAAAGAACTTTATAATAAGCATTCCACTTCTAAGAAGAGAACGTTCTATTTTATTTATCTCTTTACATCTTCTTGTAAGATTACTTTCCTCTGTAAAAGCATAATCATACCAAGATCTGTCAAAGATATGAAAATCTCCTTTTCCAGGGATATTTTCTATATATTGTTTAAAAGGTAGAGAGTTTCCTTCTAAAGGATGATTATGACTTACAACTTTATATCCTCTAGGATCTAAAGTAAGTAATATATCATTTATAACAGCACCTTTTCCTGAAGCTTCAAGGCCTTCAAAGATAATTAAAATAGGTAGCCCCTTTTCTTTAGCTGTTCTTTGAAGTTCACCAAGTTTTAATTTTAAAGGTTCGATTGTTTTTTCAAACTCTTTTCTTTTCATTTTAAGACAACTTTCATTAGTTAAAATACCCATAAAAAAATCCTCCTTAAACTTATATTAATTTAACTTTTCACGATAATCCAAAAGATGCTTTATCATCAGATCATAACGAGCTGGAAATTTTTTACTGTTGTTTCCAAAATATTTTTGCATAATCTCTAGCTCTTCTATTTTTACAAAATCTTCTAAGGTATTTATACCTCTTTCATGAAGAAGATTGATAATTTTTGGACTTATTCCTTGAGAGAAGTTTATATTGAATTTGTTATTTAGATATTTTCTAAGAGATGTAGAGTTGATTTCAATTTCATGAAGCGTATTTCCTTCAATTGTGTTAACAACTTTCTTTTCATACTCACTTATCTCTTTTGAAATACTCTCAAACTCTCTGTCTGCAATCTCTAAAAATCCAGCTAAAAGTTTAAAACGTCTTTTTATATCTGGAGGAAGATGTCCGCTAAATTTGTAATTTTTATCGTGCTCAACTTCGGCCCAAGCATGTTGTAAAATCGTTCTTACTTGAATCTCAAATTTTAAATCACGAAATCTTTCAAACTCTGGAAGAGCTAGAAGATTTTCAGGTAGAGTTGCAACAAGATGTATAGTTTTATATCCAACTTTATCTTCACCAAGATTATCACTTTTATCCTCACTGTTACTCTCGTCAATCAGAAAAACAGTTCTCAGATAGGCTTCGACAATTTTTGTTTCACTTTCTAAGAAGGTTATAACACGCAACCCGCAAAGATCAGTTGCTAAATCGATAGATGTATAGCCTTTTCGTTCTAATTTTTTTTGAAAACTTTCACGTGTTTTAGCACGACTAGTTATTGAGTGATAAACAATTTTCTCTTTTTCAAAGGAGTGTTTAAGAAAACGTTCTAATCTTTTACCCATTTTTCTGTAGAGCTCTCTATTTTTTTTATAATAATTTAAAATTTGAAATTGACTAAAATTAATATTTTCCATAGTTTCCATCCTTTAAATAAAAATATATATTATAGTTATATCACAAAAATTAAAAAATCCTTGTTTTTTTTATTTTATAATGCTACAATAGCTGAAATAATAAATCTAGGAGGTGTATTAAAAATGATAAAAAGAATAGATATTCAAAAAATTAATACATCTTTAACAGCGACAATTTTATTTTGGTGGTGGCCATAGTCAGTTTGTAACCTAGAAAAAAGGATACAAACTTATTTTAGCTTGGTAAAAACTAAAAAAGATTGTATCTGATAGATAAAAATGAGAAAAACATTTATTCCACAGGTATAGTCTGTGGATTTTTTTTATTTAAAATTTAGGAGGTGCGTTAAGTGAACGACAAAAGAGAGAAGTTTAGTAACAGAATTGGATTTATTTTATCATGTGTAGGAGCAGCTATAGGGCTTGGAAATATTTGGCTTTTCTCTTGGAAGCTAGGAACATATGGTGGAGGAGCTTTCTTAATTCCGTATTTTATATTTATGGCATTATTTGCGTATATAGGATTAGTTGGAGAGATATCATTTGGTAGAATGATGAAAAAGGGTGTTTTAGGTGTTGGTGAGTTGATGCAAAAAAGAGGTGTTCCTCTTGCAAAGATTTTACCAGTTTTGCCGATAGCATCTGTAGCGGGAATATTTACATTTTATGTTATAGTTTTTGGATGGATAATAAAATATTTTGTGACATATTTAACTTTAGATGTTGCAACAATAAATTTTGAACAATATTTTGGTAGTTTTGCTGGAAATGCCGAATCTATAGTTTGGCATTTGATTGCGGTATTAATCAGTATTGGAGTTATATCGTTAGGAGTTATAAAAGGTATCGAAAAGATAAATAAAGTTGTAATGCCACTGATGTTTTTAATATTTTTCGGTCTTATGATAAGATCGTTAACTCTACCTGGAGCTATGGAGGGAGTGAAGTATCTTTTAAATCCAGATTGGGATAAACTTTTAAATCCAGTGACTTGGGTTATGGCTTTAGGACAAGCTTTCTTCACGGTTGGTGTGAGTGGGTCAGCACTTCTTGTGTATGGAAGTTATTTAGATAAGGATGTTAATATATCTACAAGTGTAATTCAAACATGTGTTTTAGATACTTTGGCTGCACTTATGGCAGGGTTTATAATAATACCAGCAGCTTTTGCTTTTGGATTTAATCCCGGAGCAGGTCCAAGTTTACTGTTTATAACTTTACCATCTGTCTTCAATAATATTCCAGGTGGAAAGTTTTTAGGAATAATATTCTTTTTAAGTGTTATCTTTGCAGCGGTTTCTTCAGCTATAAATCAGTTAGAAGTTCCAGTAGAAGCAGCTATGCAAAAGTTTGGGATTTCAAGAGTTAAAGCGAGTGTTGTTGTTGGATTAGGGCTTTTCTGCTTAGGATTGCCACTTGATTTAGATATGAGTATGTTTGGAGCTTTTGCTGATTTAATGACGATATATCTAATACCTCTAGGTGCACTTTTAGTTTTAGGATTCTATTTCTATGGTATAAAAGCTGAAGCTATAGAGTATGAGATAGATTCTGGTTCAAATTATAAGATAGGAAAATATGTTGTTAAAATAGGAAAATATATATTTGTTCCCGGAGTTATAATAATACTGATTTTAGGTGTTTTATATGGAGGGATAGGATAGAAGGGTTAAATTATAAAAAGTGGATTGAGATTTCAATCCACTTTTTCAATTGTTATTTTAGATTCTGATGAATTTAAAATTATTTCTAAGTCTACTTGAGTATAATTTTTATTAAGAAAGTTAATTGAGTAATCTTTATTTTCTAGTGATTTTTTCAAAATTGTAATTACTTTATTGGTTGATATGGTTATTTGTTTAAGATTTTCCTTTAATAAAGTATTTGGATAGTAACATGTATTTGAACGAATAAATCCTAAACAGGTTATTTTTTTTCCTAAAACTGTATGTGACATTAATCGAATATTCTTATAATTGTTAGAATCGTATTCTCCAATTTCGCACTCAGAAGAAAGTAAAAAATGAAAGCTTTCTAAAACATCAAGTTTTAAGCGAGTTGTACCATCAGATTTTAAATTAAAGTCAGCTAAACCAAGAGTCCCATTTTTTAAATGATTATAAAATACTTCGGCTTTCAGGTGTGACTTTAGCCCTGTTAGATGAAAAAAGTTTTTCTTTAAAAAAATCATTCTTTTGAAGATGAAATTGTTAGAATTATCCTTATAAATAATTATGAAATCTTTATTTTTTAAAAAAGTTTCGTAGTTATTTAAAGCAACTTTTAGTTTCTTTAAAATATCTTTTTTATTAATATTTGTATTCACATAGTCTCCTAATGAAAATATAAAGACCACTTTAAAGTGGTCTTTAACTTCTAGTTTTTCTGTTGCCTACCAACGGTATCAGCCCTTATGTCTGATTTAAATTTTAGGTTTTTCTGTTGCCTACCAACGGTATCAGCCCTTATGTCTGATTTAAATTTTAGGTTTTTTAGGTGCTAGTTCACCTTTACTTTAATAAATTATACTCTTTATTATGTTAAAAGTCAATTTTTAATTTTTGTAAAACGAATGAAACTATGGTATATTTTAGTAAATAAGAATAGTTATAGATTAAATTCGCGATTAAAGGGGTGAGTTTATGAAAAAAGAGGTTTTTATAAATAGATCTAAAGAGATTATAAAGTTAGCTATTCCAGCGGTTGGAGAGATGATACTCTATATGCTTATCTGGGTTTTAGATACTCTTATGGTTGGGAAGTATGGAGGGGGAACAGCTGTTTCAGCCGTAGGATTTAGCTCTGAGATTATGTATACTTTCATAAATATATTGATAGGTATGGGATTATCAATATCTATTACTTCTATAGTAGCTAGAGCTCTTGGCGGAGGAGATGAAGATAAAGCTAAGAGTGTAGCTAATCTTGGAGTGAAGATTGGTATTTTCATAGCCTTTATTATGTTTTCTATCTTTTTTATATTTTCAAAAGAGATTTTGAGTTTAGGTGGAGCAAAAGGTGAAGTATTAGAGTTGAGCTATAAATATATGAGGATATGTTCTATTGGATTGCTGTTTAATATGATTACAAATGTTTTAAATGGTGTTTTTAGAGGAGCCAAAAATACAAAAATCCCTCTTTACGCTGCTGCAATACTTAATATAGTTAATTTATCGCTCGACTATGTTCTTATTTTTGGAAAGTTTGGTTTTCCAGAGCTTGGGATTGCTGGGGCAGCAATAGCAACTACAACTGGAAATATACTTGCTTTTATATTTATTTTGACAAAATTAAAAGAGTTACCTTTTAAGTTGACTTTGAAAGGTAGGATAGACTATTCTAATTTAAAAGAGCTAGTGGAGCTATCTATTCCTTCCGCTCTTAGTGAAGGAGCTTTTAGTATAGTGAGGCTTTTGAGTGTAATGATGGTGATGAAGCTCGGAAGTTTGGCATTTTCAGCAAACCAAATAACAGTTACGATAGAGAGTGTTTCGTTTATGCCAGGATGGGGATTCGCTATCTCGGCTGTTTCTTTAGTTGGATATAGTATAGGAAAGAAAGATTTAAAAGAAGCCCGTGAATATGCTAATGTATCACTACTTTTAGCTGTTATGGTTATGGGATTTTTCTCGATAATATTTTTGATTTTTTCAAAAGATCTCATACGAATTTTTATTAAAAGTGATGAAGTTGAAATTATAGCTCTTGGAGCGGCATGTTTGACAATAGCTTCAATTCAACAAATCCCGACCGCTATAGATATGGTATTATCAGCAGCTCTAAAGGGAATGGGAGATACGAAGACGCCGTTTAGAATAGTTCTGTTTTGTAACTGGTGTATAAGATTACCGTTGATGTACTACTTTATATATTTAAAAAAGATGCCAGTGACATATTTCTGGTGGATTACCTCACTTCAGTGGACAGTAGAAGCTGCAATTTTTGCAAAGTTCTATCGGGACAAGTTTTATAAAAATGTGGTATAATATAATGAAAAATTCTTAAAGTGAGGTGGAGAATGATTAAGAAAAATTTACCTTTAGGAGTGGATGATTTTAAAGAAGCGAGAGAAAATGATTTTTATTTAGTTGATAAATCTATGTTTATAGATGAGTTGTTGGAAAAGAAATCTAAGGTAACTTTGCTACCTAGACCGAGAAGGTTTGGTAAAACTTTGAATATGTCGATGCTAAAATATTTCTTTGATATAGAAAATAAAGAGAGTAATAAAACTTTATTCAATAATTTGGCAATAACTGCCACAGATAAAATGATATATTTTGGAGAGTATCCTGTTATATATATAAGTTTAAAAGATATAAAAGTTGATAATTGGGAGCTTTGTTTAAATAAACTTGGATTATTACTAAAAAGTGAAGCAACTAAACATGGTTTGAGTTTAGGTGAAGAGAGAGCAGAACAAGAAAATGCTCTTTTGACATTATCTGCAGCTCTTTATAAAAAATATGATAAAAAAGTTATTATTTTAATAGATGAATACGATACACCTCTAGTTACAGCTTATTCACAAGGGTATTATAATGATGCGATATTTTTCTTCCGTAATTTTTTAAGTGCAGGATTAAAAGGGAATCCGTATCTAGAGTTTTCTGTGCTTACAGGAATATTGAGAATAGCAAAAGAAAGTATATTTTCAGGATTGAACAACCTAACTGTTTCGAGTCTTTTAGATAGTGATTTTAATCATTTTGGATTGACTGAAGATGAAGTTGTAGAGCTGTTAAAATACTACGAGTTAGAGTATGAAGTAGAGGATGTTAAAAAATGGTATAACGGCTATAAGTTTGGAAAAAGCTGCGTGTACAATCCCTGGTCTATAATTAACTTTGCAAGTAAAAATGAACTGAACTCATATTGGGTAAACACAAGCGATAATAGTTTAATAAAAGAGTTATTAAATAAAAATGACAGCAAAGTTTTTGAAGAGTTAGAACTAATATTTAAAGGTGATACAATTTGGGAAGCAATTTCAGAAAATATAATCTTTGATGATTTAAATAATATAAATACAATATGGTCGTTAATGTTATTTTCTGGATATTTAACATATGAAGAAGCTAGAGTCTCATCAATAACCGGGCTTAAATCATACTCTTTAAAAATACCTAACGCAGAGATTAAAAGCTTTTTTAGACAAAGTTTTATAGAAGTTTATACAAAAGGTGATGTTCATTTTTATGGAACTATGATGGAAGATCTATTTTTGGGGAATTTAAATTCTTTTACAAGTAAATTCAAAAAGATGTATTTATCAGCAATCAGTTATCACGATAGTGCAGATAGTGAAAAATACTATCACCACTTTATGTTAGGACTTCTTTTAACATTAGGAGATAAATATACAATAACTTCAAATAGAGAGAGTGGATATGGGAGATACGATATCGCTTTAGAGCCAAAAGATAAAAGAAATTATGGACTTATATTTGAGTTTAAAACGAGTGATAAAGATTCCATCGAAGAAAAAGCAAGAGAAGCTTTAGCTCAAATAAATGAAAAAAAATATGATGTATCTATGAAAAACAACGGAGTGTTGAAAATCATAAAAATAGGAATGGCTTTTAGTGGAAAAGATGTCGCTATTGAGAGCCAAGTTGATTAAAGTAAAAAAGTAAAAAAGCTTAGAGGCTAGTAAAACCAGCTTCTAAGCTTTTTTAATATCTTATTTATTATGTTTTCTAGCTATCTTAGGGAAGATAAGTCCAAGTCCAACTAAAACTATTGGAGTCATAATGTTAAGAGTAATTTGGAAGAACCACTCTGAACTGAATGTCTCAATATTTTTAGGGAAGATTCCCATTAGACAAGCAAATGATGTGAAGGCAAAACACCAAACTCCGATTGCAGTTGCGATCTTATCATTTTTAACAAATTTAAATCCAGAATTAGAGTGTAAGTTTTTGTTTCTAACAAATCCTCTAAGTCCTATATATGCTAAGAATACCCAAAGATATCTAAGAGGCATAACGATAGAGTTCAGATCTAGTAACCAGTTATAAAGGTTGTTCATATCCCCAATACCGATTGCAGGGATTATTATTAAAATTCCAACTAATACAGCTGTCAATTTGTAACCATTTATTGGTGCACCATTCTCATTAACTTTAGTGAAAGCAGCTGGTATAAAGTTTCTATCCCCTTCTCCGATTAATATCTTAAGTGGAGCATCAATCGAGAACATAAGTGCTGATATTTGAGATAGAGTATTAGCTACAGCATATAAAACCATAAGAGCATTTCCAACTCCATAGTATTCACCAAGAAGTTTGAATGCGTAGTATTGACCGTTCATCTTTAAGTCAGCTGGTATGTTGCTACTGTTGAACATAATTCCCATAGCGAATGATCCAAGCAGTGCAGACATTCCAACCATAGCTGCAAGAGCTAACATCCCTTTAGGGAAATTCTTGTTAGGATTCTCAACATCTTTTACATATGGAGATATTTTTTCACAACCTCCAACAGCAAATACTAACATAGATATAGTAGTAAAGTATGTAAAGTCAAACTTAGGTAAAAACGTTGATAGTGTCCAAACCTCAGTTGCAGACTTTGCATCTACAAGAGATGGAGCAGCTACAGTTAGTAAGATATATAAAATACCCATAAAGAACATAGATGTTCCAGCAAGGGCTCCGATTTTCTTTAAAGAGTTCATTCCTTTAGATGATAACCAAAGGAATAGTATGAATATCCCTAAAACAATACTTTGTAAAAGTAATGGGTTAAATGTTTTTATAATATCTCCGTTTTGGAAGAAAACCCAACTTAATGCAACTAGTGCACTTTGTGGTTTTTGTGCTAAGTATGGGATGTGTACAACCCAATAAGTCCATCCAGCAAGATAAGCTATCATAGGACCATAAGTTGAGCCAACCCAACCTGAAACTCCTCCAGCTTTTTGTTCAAATACAGATCCCATCTCTCCTACCATAAGTGCATAAGGTAAGAAATAAAGAGAAAGGATTAAAATCCAAGATACAACAACTGTAAGTCCTTGGTTTGCGTAGTTATTAACAACGTTTCCAAATCCCCAAACAATTGTGAATCCCATCATTGCAAGCATACGCCAGTTTAATTTTTTTGATTCCATTGTTACAGTACTCCTTTTTGTTAAATATTTCACTTTAATATGTACAATTGTACAGTAAAAAAGTACATAAATCAAATATTTTTTATATATAAAAAAATGAAAAATGATTTTCAAAAAATATATACTATAAATTTGTTTCAAAAAAATATGAAGAAGATTAACAATTGAACAAAATAAATTTTAAATATACAATTTAGTATATAAAAAAATAAGGGGAGTGTGTGATGACGACTAAAAATAGAATAAGTGCATGGGAATTTTTCCAAAGCTTAGGAAAAACATTTATGTTGCCAGTTTCATTATTAGCAGCGATGGGAATACTTTTAGGAATAGGAGCAGCATTTACGGGTGGAACTACAATTGAGATGTTTCCATTTTTAGGAAATGGTTTTTTACAAGGTATATTTAATTTTATGATAAAAGTGAGTTTGGTAGCATTTTCATTTTTACCATTGATGTTTGCTGTTGCAATACCGTTGGGGATGGCAAGAGAAAATAAAGAGATTGCAGCATTCGCAGGACTTATGGGATATATATCTATGCAACTTGGAACAAATTTCTATCTGAGTGAAAGAGGGTTGCTAGATGTTGTAGATACAAGAATGGTTATGGGAATTCAAAGTATAGATACAGGAGCTTTAGGTGCTTTAATTTGTGGAGTTATAGTATTCTTTATTCATGAAAAATTCCAGAATATAGAGTTACCAGATGCATTTTCATTCTTTGGAGGAACAAGATTTGTAGCTGTAGCTACAGTTTTAATAATGTCAGTTATAGGATTGTTTGTACCTATGGTATGGCCGTTCTTTGCAGCTGGAATAAATAAAGTTGGAGCTATTATTGCAGGTGCAGGGGCGTTTGGACCATTCTTATTCGGAGCAGGAGAGAGATTGTTACTTCCGTTTGGATTACACCATATTTTAGTAGCAACAATTAGATTTACTGAAGCTGGGGGAACTTATGTTACAGCGGCTGGAGAAACAATTCACGGAGCTTTAAATATATTCTACAATCAGTTTGCAGCAGGACCAGAGTTTGTATCACCAGACGTAACAAAGTTCTTATCTCAGGGGAAAATGCCAACATTCATGTTTGGTTTAGCAGGAGCAGCATTAGCAATATATAAATCGGCGTATTTAAAAAATAGAAATAAAATAAAAGGTCTTCTTTTATCAGCGGTTGTTGCATCAGCAGTTGGAGGAATAACGGAGCCAATCGAATTTATATTCCTGTTTATAGCACCAGTTCTTTATGTGTTCCATGCTATTATGACAGGACTTGGATTTATGGTTATGGGATTATTAAAAGTAGTTATTGGAAATACAGATGGAAATATAATTGATTTCTTAGTGTTTGGAGTGTTCCAAGGCCTATGGACAAAATGGTACTTAGTTATTCCTGTGGGAATAGTTTGGTTCCTTATTTACTACTTTGTATTTAAGTGGTATATTGAAAAGTATGATATTCCTACTCCAGGAAGAGATAACTCAGAAGGAGCTCAGGAAGCTGTTGAAAGCGGAGATATAGCTGGATATACGGCAAAAATTATGTTAGAGGCTTTAGGTGGAAAGGATAATATAGTAAATTTAGATAACTGCATAACTAGACTTAGATTAGTAGTTAAAGATGCAAATTTAATAGATGTAGAAGCTGTTAAAAATGCAGGAGCAGTAAATGTTGTAAAACTTAGTGATACAAATGTTCAAGTTATAATTGGACCAAAGGTGCAAGTGCTGAAAAAGCAACTGCAAAAATTAATGTAAGATTAGGAGAGGGAGTAATCTCTCTCTTTCTTTGTAAGAAGGAGGATATTATGAGATTTGATGAAATTATAGATAGAAAAGGAACCTACTGTACGCAGTGGGATTATATAGAGGATAGATTTGGAGAAGGAACAAAAGATTTAACTCCGTTTTCAATATCTGATACAGATTTCAGATGTCCAGATGAAATTTTAAATGTTATATTAGAAAGAACAAAGCATGGTATTTTTGGATATTCTCGTTGGAATCACGAAGACTATAAGGGAGCTATAAAAGGATGGTACAATAGAAGATACAAAACATCTATAGAATCAGAGTGGGTTGTGTATGCTCCGAGTGTGATATATACAATCTCTATTTTGGTGGATAAACTTGTAGGAAAAGGTGGGAAAGTAATGACTCATACACCTAAGTATGATGGATTTACCAAGATTTTGAAACCTTATGAGCTTTTTGAAATAGAATTAAAAGAGACTCAAAAAGGTATCTATGAAACTGACTTTCTGAAAATAGAGGAAGGGTTTAAAAAGGGGGTAAAGTTATTTTTACTTTGTAATCCTGAAAATCCAATTGGAAAAGTTTGGGCTTATGAAGAGTTAAAAAAACTTATAGAGCTTTGCAAAAAGTATTCTGTAATATTAATTTCAGATGATATTCATATGGATATAGCTAGGAAAGAGGTAACTCCAGTTCTGAAAATAGATTCAGAAAACTGTATTGTTGTAAGTTCTGCCTCGAAAACATTTAATACACCAGCTTTAGGTGGATCATATGCCTTGATTCCACAAAGAGAGTTGAGAGATAACTTTATAACTCATTTAAAAGAGGTAGATTCAGTATCGTCACCAACAATATTTGGTGTACTTTCAACGATGGTTGCGTATAATAGTTGTGAATACTGGGTGGATGAATTAAATGAATATCTAACAAAAAACTGTGAATACGTTGTAAATGAATTGGATGGATATTATGGTATAGATGTTGCTGTTCCCGAGGGGACATATTTGATGTGGATCGATTTGAAAAAATGTGGCATAGATATGAATGAATTTAAAAAGGCTCTTATAGAAACTGGAAAAGTTGCAATTATGTCTGGAGAAGCATATGGTGATAGTAATAGGATACGTCTAAATGTAGGATGTCCACTATCGAAAGTAAAAGTTGGAGTAAACGGCATTAAAAGAGCTATTGAAAAACTTAAAAAGTAGAGTATAATAATTTTAGGTGATGATGATGAGTCTAAAAAGAAAAGAGTTAGAAATATTAAAGCTAGTTATAGATGGCAAAACATTTGGAGAGATTTTATCTAAGTTAGACACAAGCGAAAGAAATTTAAGATATATGCTTCAAAATTTGAATTTTTATCTAAAGAAAATTTTAGATAAAGTTATAGAAAAAGATAAAGAAAGGTTATTAATCTCTTTAGATGAGAGAGAGATTGATAACTTTTTTTCAACTGTATATGAAAATTACTATGTTCTAGATAGTTTTGAAAGAGTTGAATATATAGTAGTCGCATTCTTATTTTTGAAAGATATAAATTTAACAAATATAGAAAAAAGATTGGAAATAACAAGAGCTACATTGAAAAAAGATATAGAGATGGTTAATTTCAAATTAGAAAAATTTGGATTAAGATTAGAAGCTGAAAAAAATAGATTTCGAATTGTTGGAAATGAAAAAAAACTTAGACATTTAAAAGCTTTAAAGTATACTGAATACATTGAAAAAGACATAACTTGGCTAGATAAAAAATATCTATTTTCTGAGATGGATATAGTGAGATTGGATAGTCTCAAAAAAATAGTTTTAAAAATAGAGGAGATATTTTCTTTGACGTTTGATATAAAATTTATAAATTTAATGAATATATTTTTATATGTAACTTTAGAAAGAATTGAGGAAGGATTTATAATAGATAGAAAAGCGAATTATAAATTTTTGATAAACACCGAACACTACTCTATCATAGAGGGAATTCTTAAAGATGTTATTCCAAAGAGATTCAGCTATGAGCTTGTTCATTTGACAGAGTATTTTATTAGTGGTGGTGTCAAGGATAATATCTCAGAGTTGAAAAGCAGTGTTGAAAAATATCTTGAGGGATTAGAGATGAAATGTATAGAGGAGTTATCTTCATCTATCGAGAGTTTTGAGTTCTCAGAAGAGTTGAAAATAAAATTGATGGGGTATTTGATACCAGCTATATATAGACTTAGAAATAACTTTAGTATAGGAAAAATAGGAGAAAAAGGCAAGTTTTATGAAATGGTTTTTATTTATTCTACCGAAGAGGATTTTTTACCTGAAAAGTTAACAGAGTTTGAGATATATTATATTTCAAGTGAAATTGAGAAAGAGATAGGGAAAGAAAGTCAGAAAAAAATAAAATTAAGTCATTTGTTAGATATCATAGAAAGGAATAGTTTTAGTATAAATCGAGAGGATATAGTGAAGGAGCTACTCGATTCTTATGGAAATTTAATTAAGATAGATAAAATATAATAGATAGGAGTCTTCCCATTAGACTCCTATCTATTATATTTTTAAATCTAAATGGATGATTTCTAATGTTTCATCAGAGTCTTTTAATTTATTAAATAGTTTTAAATCTGCAAAAACACCAATAATTTTAACATCATTATTTTTTTTATACTCCTCAAAAAAATGTATATTTACAAAATCAAGAATGGTAATATTGTATTTGTATTCAAGTTGTTCTTTCATAGTTTCTAAAATGTATTTGGGTATTGTTTCATAAAAAATAGTAATTTTTTTATTTTCAGTTTTTTTTGGTGCATTTAAAATGAAATATATAATCATCACATCCATAAAAGATACATTCCAGTAATATTTTTTAAATTCTTTATAGAGTGCGATACAACTTTTTGAAGTATGAAAATCCATATTTAATTTTAAAAAATGTAGTTCATAAACCGTCAGATAATGTTTTTGTTTACTTGAAAACCCTAATCTTATAATATGATTTCTAAGAGCCTCTTCTTGGTGAATAGTAAGATTTCTATCTAATGCATTTTTAATGATTTTTCTCCATTTTAAAGTATGATTCTCCAGATATATTTTTTCTTCTGGAAAGTTACCTCGACATATTTTTAAAATATTTAAAAAAGAGCTAATATCATCAAATGAGACATGTTTAAAAAGGGAGTTATGTAGATAGTTATAAAACTCGGATAATTCGTCATCTGAAAAAGCTTTACTAAAATATGTTTTAAAGCAAAATTTATCTTTTAATGTAAATTCTAAAGTGTTGTGAGGATACTCCTCTATGATATCTTCATATTGTACATATTTAAAACTAATATAAAATGAAAGAAGAAGTACTCTATTGTAAAAGAACATATCAAAGTTAGAGTTACACATAATTTTTTCGATATCGTTCATCAGTTGTTCTCCAATTTCTGGGTCGAGTTTTATAGATGAAAAGTTATCTTTAAAAATTTTTGGAAGAAATTCCTCTTCAACGAAATATTTGTATATATAACAGCAAAGGGCACGTTTTTTATTAATTTTTTCTCCTTCTAAAAAAATTCCTCTTTCAGCATGACTTTCTATTTTTAAATCGAAGATGCTTAAATCTTTTCTCATATTTACTAAATCAGCATTTAAGGTTCTACGGGAAATTTTTAAAAGATCTGATAGAGAATCTAAATTTAAAGTGCTATCAATTAAAAGTTTTAGAATTAAAAAAAAGATTCGATCTTCTTTTGAAACTGTATGATTCTCTTTAAAAGAATTAATTATTTCCTTTTTTTTAATGATATCTTTTATTATAATATCCATTTTTCCGGTTTTTTCCTTATTTGAAATAAGGGTATGAATTTCTTTTAAATAATTATTTAAATTAGGTCTAGAAATTTCTAATATGGATTCAATAAAATCCAGATTTTCTCCCCTAGTGAATTGTAAGAGGTTTAAAACTCTTAGGTGTTTAGTATTGAATTCTAAAGACATATTTTGCCCCCCTCGAAAACACAGAAGTAAGATGTGTTTTTTATTGTTATTATAATTATTAAAAAATCAAAAGTCAAACATAAAAAAGTAAAAGCAGGAAATTTTTCCTGCTTTTTGTTATAAATTTTGTAAGAATGTGATAGCCATCTTTGCCGTGACAACTGTAGTTATTATAAGAAAGACAGGACGTATAAATCCAGTCCCCTTTGTTACGGCAACTTTAGCTCCTGTGCTAGCCCCAAATAGCATAACCGCTCCAACCGCTAAAGCGTACATATAAGCTATTTTTCCGTAGTATATAAAAGTTATTACACTAGCAACGTTACTAGCCAAGTTTAAGAACTTTGAATTTCCACTACTTCTAATAAAATCAAATTTAAATATTCTAATAAGTCCAAATATAATGAATGAACCTGTTCCTGGACCAAAGAATCCATCGTAAAACCCAAGAGAAAAAGCAAGCAAAATTCCTAGCTTTATATTAGATGAAGTAAGCCCAGTGAAATTATCACAGGTTCCAAGTTTTTTATTTTTTAAAGTATAAATTAATACAGCAAGTAAAAGTCCAAAAGCGATAGGGTAAAGATATTTTGAATCTATTAGCATAACTGATTTTACTCCTAAGATTGCTCCTATAAATGAGAATGGAATAAGGTATTTAATTAGATTCCAATTAATCTTACCTGATCGAGCAAATTTTAAAGCACTTCCACTACTTGAAAAGAAAGCTGCTAATTTATTTGTTCCAAGTGCCATGTGTGGATCTAGTCCAGCAGCCAAAAAGGCTGGTAAACTTATAAGGCCTCCACCTCCAGCGATAGCATCGACAAAAGCAGCACAAAAGCAAGCTGATGCTAAAAACATAAAGTTAACAATTGAAATCTCTGAAAAAAATAGTTCTAACATAGAATCCCCCGAATAAATTATTTATTTCTTAGTATATCATCTAGATAGTTTTTGCACAATAGCTCTTTTTGAGCTTTAGTTAAAGCTTTTATTCGAATCTCTTCTCTAGTTGCTTCAGATCTATTTTCTCTCTCGAAGATTGCAGAAATTTTAATAGGTTTATTAACTTTTGTATATTTTGCACCCTTTCCACTTTGGTGCTGTTTAAATCGTCTTTCGACATCTGTAGTAATTCCTGTGTATAAAGAGTTGTTTTCACATCTTAGAATATAAATATACCACTTTTTTTCCATGTAATTCTCCCACAATAAAGTTTTACTTTAATTATAGAGTATTCATGAATTTTTGGAAAGCCTCTTTTCCAAGAGTATCTCTTTTGAATACTCCAGCGTGCTCTAAAACTGTTGAGAATGTTTTTCCAATCTCCTCTTTTAAAACCTCGCCATCAATAGTTTTTTCTCTTCTAGAAGAGATTTCATTTATCCAATCGAAATGTTTTTCAAGTACAGAATCATTTTTTAGATTCTCCTTCCAATTAGGTTTCTTTAGAGCCTTTTCAAGAAGAGACATCTCCTCTTGAAGTCTTCCAGGTAGAATCGCCAGTCCCATAACCTCAATAAGACCAATATTTTCTTTCTTTATATTGTGAACCTCAGAGTGAGGGTGGAAAATTCCCATAGGGTGTTCATCAGATGTTCTATTGTTTCTAAGAGCTAAATCGATTTGGAACTTTTCTCCGACTCTTCTAGCGATAGGAGTAACAGTGTTGTGTGGTGTATCACCAGAGTGTGAATGTAGTTGTACACTTTCATCACTGTAATTTTTCCAAGAGTTAAATATGTGCAGAGCAGCATTTGATAAGCTCTCTTTATCAGAACCTGTAAGTCTTACAACAGACATAGGCCATTTAACAGTTCCACATTCGATTTCTGGGAAATCTTTTAAATCAAATCTATTTTCAATTTCAGCTTTCTCCATAGGGAAGATATGCTTTCCAGCTTGATAGTGATCGTGTGATAGAATCGATCCACCAACTATAGGTAGATCAGCATTTGATCCAATACAGTAGTGTGGGAACTGTTCTACAAATTCTAAAAGACGATCGAAAGTGTCTTTGCTCATCTTCATAGGTCTGTGCTCTTCACAGAAAACTATTGAGTGCTCATTGTAGTAAACATATGGTGAGAATTGGAAATACCAGTTCTCAGATTTTAAAGTCATCGGAATAACTCTATGTGTGCTTCTAGCTGGATGATTTAATCTTCCTGCATATCCAACGTTATCTAAGCAAAGTAAGCAACTAGGATATGAAGACTTTGGCATGTTTTTCTCTCTTTCAATATCCTTTGGGTCTTTTTCTGGCTTAGCTAGATTTATCGTAATCTCTAAATCTCCATAAGGTGTTTTAGAGAACCAGTGAAGATTTCTTTTGATTCTAGCATCTCTTATATAGTTTGTGGCCTTAGAGAAGTTATAGTAATTTAAAGTTGCGATTTCTGGAGATATAGCATAATCAGTTTTAAATTTTTCTATAACAGTTTTTGGTCTTGGAAGGATACAGTTCATAATTTTTGTATCTAAAAGTTCCATCTCAGCAGGTGAATTGTTTATTAAGTCATTTTCTATAGCCCATCCACAAATATCTAAAAGTATAGCTTCAATATCTCTACCAACTTTTGGAGCATCATCTTTCCAATCATCTAGATTTAAACTGTCTAAAATAAGGTTTCTAGAGTAGATAAGCTCATCCTTGTCGATAAGCTCTTTCTCTAGACCGTAGTTTAAAAGTTCATTTATAAGTGAGAATATCATTAGAAATCACCTAACTTTCTAGCCCCATCTCCAGGGTTACCAATATAGAATGCAGCCTCTAATCCAGTTTTTTCAAAATATTTCTTTCCAACATGAGCTATAAACTCTTCTAAAGAATCATTTTTAACAAGAGAAACAGTACATCCTCCAAATCCAGCTCCAGTCATTCTAGAACCGATAGTTCCTTTTTCTTCAAGAGCCGCTTCAACTAAACTATCTAATTCAAATCCAGTAACCTCATAGTCATCTCTAAGTGAGTTGTGAGATCCAATCATAAGTTGTCCAAATCTATTTATATCTCCAACTTTTAAAGCTTCCATTGCATTTAAAACTCTAACATTTTCGCTTACAGCGTGTCTCACTCTAGGAATAGCTTCCTCTGATTTTATATGGTGTTTAACACTTTCAAAAAGTTGCATATCCATATCACAAAGTGAGTTAATCGCTACACCAGCTGCTTTTAAATCTTTTAAAGCACTTTCACAAGAAGCTCTTCTCTCGTTGTATTTAGATTCTCCAAGTCCTCTTCTTTTGTTGGTATTTGCAATTACGATAGAGATATCGTTTAAAATAAACGGAGCGTAAGAGTACTCTAAAGTGTTGCAATCTAAAAGAATAGCGTGATCCTTTTTACCCATTCCAATAGAGAATTGATCCATAATTCCACAGTTTACTCCAATAAACTCGTTCTCAGTTTTTTGACATAGTTTCACCATCTCTACCATATCAACATCTAAATTGAAAAGATTTTTTATGATAACTGATGTTAAAACTTCAATAGAAGCTGATGATGAAAGTCCAGCACCATTTGGAATATTTCCGTAGAATAAAACATCAAAACCAGAATCTATTTTGAAGCCAGCATCTAAGAAAGTTTTTACAACTCCTTTTGGATAGTTTGCCCAATCATCTTTTTTATCATATATTAAAGAGTCTAAAGAGAACTCTATTATTCCTAAATCTTTAAAGTTTTCAGAGTACATTCTAAATGTTTTGTCCTCTCTTTTTGTTAAAACAGCATATGTTCCAAAGTCTAAAGCACAAGGAAAAACTTTTCCACCGTTATAATCTATATGTTCTCCGATTAGATTAACTCTTCCTGGAGCAAAGAAAACCTCTGTAGTTGTATCACTATCTTTTTTAAACTCTTTTTTAAAATTGTGTACTAAGTTTTTGATAAGTTCCATAAATATCTCTCCCCTTTTTTAACTCGTTTTGTTATTTTGATTTGAGTATACTGCAAAAAAAAATGTTTTAAAAGATAAAAATGCTGTTTTAGAACAAACTTAATTGAAAAAGTAAAAAAAGTTATTCTTAAATACATTGACTAAAAGATATCCGAAGGGGTATTATAAAGTATATAGATTAGGGAGGGAATATATGCAATTTACGCAATCTCAGTTGAGAATATTGGAGATGATTAAAAATAAAAATAGAATATCTAGAAAAAAAATAGCGGATGAGTTGGAGCTAACACCTGCAGCGATAACAAAATCAATAGAACCTCTATTGCAATCTGGAATAGTCTTAGAGGTGGCTCAAAGAGAATCGACAGGGGGAAGAAGAGCGATTGATCTATCTTTGAATAAGTATTGGGTAGGAAAAATTTTTGGAATCTCTTTGACACCAACCTCAATTATAACCTCTGTTGGAAATATAGAGGGTGAAATTTTTAAAAGTAATAGTTATAAAATAGAGGGAAGCAATGAATTAGCCTCATATTTAGAGGATATAATAGAAACAGAGTTGAAAGATGAAAATGGAATCAAAGTGATATCGATGGCTATAACTGGGCTTATAAATTCAGAAAATGGAGTCATTCTTTTTTCACCTCATTACAAAAGAAAAAAAATTGAGATAAAAAAAATGATAGAGGAAAGATTTAAAATTCCTGTCTTAATAGAAAATGATGTAAGAGCGATGGCTTTAACGGAAAAATATTTCGGTAAAGCAAGAGAGAGCGAAAACTATGTTGTTTTAAATGTTTCAGAAGGGATTGGAAGTTCTATTTTTATGAATGGAGATCTACTGTCGGGATATGGTTTTATATCCGGTGAGATTGGACATGTTGTTATGGATAGAAGTAGCTTAAGAAAATGTTCGTGTGGAAAAAGAGGTTGTTTAGAAGCTGAAGCATCAAATGCAGCTATAATAAATAGATTGGTTTCAATGATAAAACTGAATAACTACAGTTCTCTGAAAGAAAGATTGAAAAAAAATGGTTCTATAAATATTTTAGATGTTATCGAAGCAGTTAAAAAAAGAGATTTTTTAAGCACTAAGGTAAGTACAGAGGCAATGGTTACAATTGCTCACAGTATTGATATGATAATCTCTCTTATAAATCCTGAAAAAATAGTTTTGATAGGAGAGATATTTAAAGAGAATCTTCTTTTAAGTACTTTGAAATTGGAGTTACAGAAAGTAACTTTAGAAGAACAAAAGTATGATTTGATAGTTTCAGATATGTTAAATGAGATGCATACTTATAATCCTATATCGGTAGTTAGACACAATCTATTTAGAAAAAATATATGGAGGGATAGTTTATGAGAATGAAGGTTTCAGAGTTTGGAAAAACGAAAAGTGGTGAAGAGGTTTCTATTTTTAAATTTAAAAATGAGTTTGTAGAGTTAGAGATTATATCTTATGGGGGGGTTATAAAATCTTTAAAAACAGCCGATAAAAATGGAGGATTTGAAAATGTTGTATTAGGGTATGAAACTTTAAAAGAGTATGAAGAGGATGAGTGTTATCTTGGAGCTATTACTGGAAGAGTTGCTGGAAGAATAAAAGATGGAGTTTTAAAAATAGGAGATAGCATATATAATTTAGAAAAAAATAATAGTGGAAACAATCTACATGGTGGACCAGAGGGATTGAATACAAGAGTGTGGAAAGCGAAAGGTGAAGTTGTTGGAGAGAAAGGTATTTTAACTTTATTTTATAAAAGTTCACACTTAGAATCTGGATTCCCAGGAGAAGTGGATTTTACAGTTCAGTATACTTTAGAAAAAAATATTTTAAAAATAGATTATATAGGTGAAAGCGATAGAGATACATATTTAAATTTAACAAATCACAGTTATTTCAATTTGAGTGGAGATAATAAAAGAGATATAAAAAGTAGTGATTTAAAAGTCAATGCTTCGGCATATGGAGTTGTTGACGAAACGACACTGCCTTTAAAATTAGAAGATATTTCTGATTTTTTAAAATTTAATGTTTTTGAAAAGTTAGAGGATGTTTTAAATAGAGAAAGTTCACAACTCTCAATTGTAGGAGGGGGTATAGATCATCCTTTCGAAATGTCAAAAAAATCTGAATACGATATAGAGTTGCGAGATGAAATCTCAGGAAGATCTATGAAAGTAAAAAGTAGCGAGCCAGTAGCGGTAATATACACTGGTAACTATCTAGAAAAAAAACACAATGGAATATGTTTTGAGATGCAGGATTATCCAGATGTAAATAATTTTTTACCTGAAAGAGTGAAGATATATAATAAAAATTTAGTATACAGAGCAGAAACAATTTTTATTTTTAACTAATTGTTAATAAAAAGTAAAAAAAGTGTTAAAAACAAACAAAAAAACTTGATTTTTGAAAAAAGTTGCTATATAATGACCTCAGATTTAGTAAAAAACAAGGAGGAAGAATTAATATGGCAGAAGTAGTGTTAAAAAAAGTTGAGAAACAATATCCAAATGGGTTTAAAGCAGTTCATGGAATCGATTTAGAAATCAAAGATGGAGAGTTCATGGTTTTCGTTGGACCATCAGGTTGTGCAAAATCAACTACTCTAAGAATGGTTGCAGGTTTAGAGGAGATAACAGGTGGAGAGATCTACATAGGGGAGAAGCTAGTTAATGACTTACCTCCTAAAGATAGAGGAATTGCAATGGTTTTCCAAAACTATGCACTTTACCCACATATGACAGTTTATGATAATATGGCGTTCGGTCTTAAAATGGCGAAAGTGCCTAAAGGTGAGATTGATAAAAGGGTTAAAGAAGCAGCTGAGAAGTTAGAGATAACAGATCTTTTAGACAGAAAACCAAAAGAGATGTCAGGAGGGCAAAGACAAAGGGTTGCGGTAGGTAGAGCGATTGTTAGAAAACCAGAAGTTTTCCTATTTGATGAACCTCTTTCTAACTTAGATGCAAAACTTAGAGTGTCGATGAGGGTAAGAATCACTCAACTACACAAACAGTTAAAAGAAGAGGGACAAAATGCAACTATGATATATGTAACACATGATCAAGTTGAAGCTATGACAATGGGAGATAGAATCTGTGTATTAAATTATGGAAAGATAATGCAAGTTGACACTCCATTAAATCTATACAATAGCCCAGCAAACAAATTCGTTGCAGGATTTATCGGATCACCAGCGATGAATATTGTTAAAGCTTCTTTAATCAAAGAAGCGGATGTAACTTTTGTTAAATTAGCTAATGGAGACAGATTAGCGCTACCAAAAGAAAAAGCTGAAAAAGTAAAAAATCATGTTGGAAAAGATGTTTGGTTTGGAATTAGACCTGAAAATGTAGGAAATAAAAATACAGCTAAGGATGGAGATGCATCATTAGTAGGAAAAGTAAATATAGTAGAGCAAATGGGTAATGAAGAGTTTATTTACTTCTTCATTGGAGATACTCAATACACTGCTAGAATTCCAGCTGAAAAATCAACTGGAGCAAACTTTAACCAGAAAGAGGAGTTTTATTTCGAAATGGATAAGTGCCATTTATTTGATATAGAATCAGAGCAAAATATAACTATTTAATGTAATAGAAATGAGCCTTAGTAAATAGGCTCATTTTTTTTATAAAATAAACCTATATAATCATAAAACGATTGAAGTTTGAACATAAAAGTGCTATAATTGATTGATATGTAAAAAATAAAATTAGGAGCGTACAAATATGAACGACTGTGTAATTTTAAAAGGAAAAAAGGACAGATTAGTTGTACAATTAGATAGTGCTATCGATTTTAGTTCTTTAAAAGATAAATTTTCTGAAAAGATTAAACAGGCAGAAGCATTTATAGGTGATACAAAAATAGCCATCGAGTTTACAAATAGAAAACTTACAGAAATAGAGGAAAATATCTTAATCGGAGTAATTAATAAAGAGACGAAAATAAAAATAGCTTTCATTTTTTCTGAAAGATCTATTTTTTCACAGTTGCCAGTAGGGGAGTTTAAGCTTCCTTTTAATAATATAAAAGATGTGACAGATGAAGGAGTAACGAAGTTTCATAAAGGAACTTTACGTTCTGGACACAATTTGGAATTTGAAGGAAACGTTGTTGTGTTAGGAGATGTTAATCCAGGAGCTGTAATAAAGGCAAAAGGAAATGTTGTCGTTTTAGGATATCTAAACGGAACTGTGTATGCAGGTGAAGATGATGGTTCTGAAGCATTTGTGGGTGCGTTTTCATTGAATCCTATTCAAATAAAAATAGGGCAGGTTATAGCAAAAAATCCAAGTACAAATGTGTTAGATGTAAATAAGGTTAAGAAAACTGTAGATTTTGAAGTAGCATACTTAAAAGATGGAAATATATTTATTGAAAAGTTCAATAAAGCGACCTTAGAGCATATGATAAAAATATAAGGGGAAGACAGGAGGAATTATGGGAAAAGTTATAGTAATTACTTCAGGTAAAGGTGGAGTAGGAAAGACAACAAGTAGTGCAAATTTAGGGGCTGCACTAGCTATGGAAAATCAAAAGACCCTACTGATTGATACAGATATTGGACTTAGAAACTTAGATGTTGTAATGGGATTAGAAAATAGAATTGTTTATGATCTAATAGATGTTATAGAAGGAACATGTAAACCCAAACAAGCTATAATAAAGGATAAAAGAAATGATAACTTACATCTTCTACCAGCAGCTCAATCTAGAGATAAAAATGCAGTTACACCTGAACAAATGAGAGAGTTAATAGATACATTAAAAGCTGAGTATGATTTTATACTTGTAGATTGTCCAGCAGGAATAGAACAAGGATTTAAAAATGCTATAGCAGCAGCAGAGGAAGCTTATGTAGTTACAACTCCAGAGATTTCAGCTGTTAGAGATGCTGATCGTATTATTGGATTATTAGAAGCTAATGAGATTAGAAATCCTAAACTTATTGTAAATCGTCTTAGAGTAGAGATGGTTAAAGATGGAAATATGTTAAGTGTTGAGGATGTAACAGATATACTTGGAATAAAACCTATTGGAATTGTTCCAGATGATGAAAATATAGTTATATCTACAAATAAAGGTGAGCCTTTAGTTTATAAAGGTGAATCATTAGCTGCAAAAGCTTATATGAATATTGCGGCTAGAACATTAGGTCAAAATGTGGAATTTTTAGATCTAGACCCAAAAATCGGGTTTTTTGATAAAATTAAAGAGATATTTAAAAAATAAAAGGAGGGGCAATTATGGGATTTTTTAATTTTTTAAATAAAGAAAAATCTAGTTCAGTAGCAAAAGATCGTTTGAAGTTGGTACTGATTCATGATAGAGCTATGCTTACTCCAAAAACATTAGAAGCATTGAAAAATGAGATTATTTTAGTTATATCTAAATATGTAGATATAGATAAAGATGCTTTAAATATAGAAGTTTCACAAGAGTCTGAAACAGGAAGGGAGACGGCTTTAATAGCTAACATACCTATAAAAATAAAGAAATAGTACTTTGGTGCTATTTTTTTTTATATATGTTGAACTTATAATATGAATATGAGAGGGGAATCGATATGAAAAAAGAGAATATAAGTAAAGTATTATTAATTTTAGTTGCTATGATTTGGGGAAGTGGTTTTCCAGCTACAAAAATAATTTTAGATACAGGGGTTCAACCATATGAGTTTTTAGCCATTAGATTTTTTATTACAGCTGTTGTGATGTTTGGAATTATGGGGATAAAAAAGATGAAAATTGAAAAAGGAGAGATTAAACTAGGGTTAGTGGCAGGTATAGTTTTATTTTTAGCATTTGCTTTTCAAACAGTGGGATTAGTCTATACTACAGCATCTAAAAATGCATTTATAACTGGTGCTAACGTTATTTTTGTTCCGTACATAGCTTGGATTTTTACAAAACAAAGACCTAAACTATTGTATATATTTTCATCAATAATTTGCTTTTTAGGAATTGGAATCCTATCTTTTGAGAAAGATTTGACAGTTAATTTTGGAGACTTTTTAACATTTATATGTGCAATAGGCTTTGCATTGCAGATAGTTGTTATTGGAAGTCGTATAAAAAATAGAAACCCATTTACTATTAATGGTTTTCAAATGTTTTCAGCAGGAATTATAGGGATTTTAATGAATTTATTAGTTGAGGGTGGTACAATTTTTACAAGAAGTTATGATCTAAAACAAATTTTAGCGCTAACTTATATAATTGCTTTTAATACTTTTATTTGTTACTCGATTCAAACATATGCACAAAAACAGATTAATCCGAGTCAAGTATCACTAATATTAACAACAGAAATTATCTTTGGTGCTTTATTCTCAATTTTAGTTTTGGGAGATAAAATGACTTTACAAGTTTTAGTGGGAGGTATTTTAATATTTGGATCTGTACTTTTAAGCGAAATAAAGAAGAGATAAATAGTAAAAACATTGATAAAAAAGTCATTATGTGTTATTATTTTCTTTGAAAATTTATTCAAAGAGATGATAAAGGGGTAATAATGAAAGTAAATAGGTGTAAATTAGCAATTCTTTTGGCAAGCTTAATGTTAGTAGCTTGCGGAACAAAGGAGAAATCTGTTATTGGTAAAGGAAATGGATTCTCTGGGGAGATTAAAGTAAACGTTGTGACAAAGGGAGATAAAATTGAGAATCTTGAGTTAGTTTCTGATAATGAAACTTCTCATATTATTTCAAGAACATTCCCAATTCTAAAAGATAGAATTTTAAAAGCACAATCTCCAATCGTTGATAGTGTATCTGGAGCAACATACACATCTTTAGGAGTGAAAAGAGCAGTAGCTGCAGCACTTAAAGAGAGTGGAAAAGATTTTGGAAGAATAACTATCAATACAAAGGGACCAGAACAGCCAGTGGCATTTTTAGAACCAGTTAAAACAGATTTAGTTATAGTAGGTGGAGGACCAGCGGGTCTTGCGGCAGCTATATCAGCTAAAGAAGCCGGATTAAAAAATATAATATTAATAGAAAAGTTAGATATATTAAGTGGAAATGGAAAGTATGACATGAACTTCTACGACTTAATAAACTCTGAAGCTCAAAAAAATGCTGGAGTAGAAGATTCAGTTGAAAAACTAATCGCAGATAATAGCAATTGGATGGATACACCTGAAAGAACAAGAGTTCAGGCAGAGGGTGCTTATAAATTAGATACATGGCTTAGATCTATGGGAATAAAATTGGAGCATTACTATGGAAAAAGAGGTCATATGGCTAAAAGTAATGCTTATGCTGGAGAAGAAGTTCAAGATGGAATGGAAGCCACAGCAAAAAAATTAGGAATAGATATTAGAACAGGAACTAAAGGAACTGATTTAATCATAGAAAATGGAGAGGTTAAAGGAATCAAAGTTCAAAATGGAAATAACTTCTATGATATAAATACTAAAGCTGTTGTAATGGCAACAGGAGGATTCTCAGCAAATAAAGAGTTATTGGCAAAATATTCTCCAGGAACAGAGAAGTTACAAACTTCAAATCAGCTTGGAGCAACAGGAGATTTTATACCTGTATTTGAAGAGAATGATATAGCTTTAGCCAATTTAGAGGAGTTGAATTTATTTCCATTCATAGTTAGAACGACTAGAGATTTAACAGGTGGATCAGATGGATTTATGCTTGTAAATTCAAATGGAGAGAGATTCTTAAATGAGAACATATCAAAAGATGCTAGATTTGAAGCTGCTCAAACGATATTAGCTCAACCAGGTGGAAAAGCTTTCTATATATATGACCAAACTTTATTTGATGGAAGTTACCGTTTACAAAAACATACAGCGAAAGGGTACCATGTAAAAGCTGATACCTTAGAAGAGTTAGCAGGAAAATTAGGTATTCCAGCAGATAAATTAGTAGAGACAAGAGATAGATTCAATAGTGCTATTCGTGGAGAGCAAGAGGATCAATTTAGAGCAAAACCATTTAAAAGAGAGTTTAGAGTTGAAGGACCTTTCTATGGAGTTCAAGTTGAATCAGCAGTTCATATGACAAGAGGTGGAGTTGTTGCCAATGAAAAAACGGAAGTTTTAAATACAAAAGGTGATATTGTTCCAGGGTTATTCGCTGCAGGAGAGGTTACAAACAGTAGTGCTGCATATAGTGCTGCGGTAATCTTCGGTCGTATAGCTGGAGAGAATGCAGTTAAGTTTATTAATAAATAAATTAAAAAAAACAAAAAAATAGAGAAAGGAAATTAATTTTCATTTCTCTGTTTTTTTTATTGAAAATGTGTTACAATATTACACGAGAGATTATAAAAAGTATTAAAGAGGTATTGAATGTTTGAAAATTTATTATTAGATAACTTAACAATTGGAGTATTAATTTTAAATCAAGAGTTTGAAGTAAAATACCTGAACAGATACATGAAAGAGATTTTAAAAGAATATTTTAATGAAATAGATTTGAAATATTTAAAAATGAATGAGGCATTAAAAAAGAGGTTAGCGAAATTTGATTTAAAAGTAAAGCAGCGTGAAATAAAAAAAGATGGTGAGGCATATCTTTTTTTAGAATTTCATGATGTCAGTGATTTAAAAAAATTAGAAAAAGATTTAGAAGAGAAATCGAAAAGTCAAAATAAGTTAGTTGCAATGTTAGATACTGTTCAAGAATTTATTTTTTATTTAGACTCAGAGGGAAGATTAGAGTATTTTAATAAGGCATATGCAGAATATTTAAATATTCCAAATAATGAGTTATATGGGAAAAAAGAGATTGAATTTTTTCCAGAGGCAATGGCTAAGAAGTGTTTAGAAAACAATGAAATTGCTTTTGAAAAAGGAAACTTTTATGAAGAGGAATATCTAGATGGAAGATGGTATCAAACTTTTAAATCAAGAGTAGATTTAGAAAATGATGAGTATGGTATTTTGGCAATGGTAAAAGAGATTACAGAATCTAAAAAAAGAAGTTTAGATTTAAAAGAGAAAGCTTATAAAGATATACTGACAGGAACTTACAATAGAAACTTTTATGAAGAGAGATTAAGAAGTATTTTTGAAGAAAAAACTAGCTCAATATTTTCAATGATGCTTATAGATATCGATAAATTTAAGGAGATTAACGATTCTAAAGGGCATGACATAGGGGATTTAGTATTAAAGAGATTAGCAACTATTTTAAAAAATAGTATCAGAAAAAATGGTGATTATATAATAAGAATGGGTGGAGATGAACTTTGCATAGTGATTGAATCAAATTTAGAGGATTTAAAGAGAGTTTATCAAAGAGTTGAAAGTGAGATAAGAAAACAAAACATTACCGAAGAGTTTTCTTTTGAGATTAGTGCTGGGTTAGTTCAAAGAAAGAGCGCAGAAAAATTAGACGCTTTCTATAAAAGAGCCGATGTTGAGTTATATAAAATAAAAAAAGAAAAAATTAATTGATGTGATGAAAGTTATATTAAAAGCCCTTTAAATAGGGCTTTTTTTTATATATAAAAATTGTTGATAAAAAAAATAAAGAAAATAGTTTGAAATTGAAAGTTTATTGTTGACAAAGCATAATCTTTTGCTATAATTTAATTTGTAAAACAAAATATCAAAAGAGGAGATTAAATGAAAAACTTTACAATAACAACATTTATCATTTTTCTATCAATAGCCTCTATTTTTTTAGGTGTAGCAACAGTTAATCTGTCAGATATTTTTGTTGTAGGAACTAATAGTAACAATATAATATTTTTAAGTAGAGTTCCAAGAACAATAAGTATTGTGACAGCGGGATTTGGGATGAGCATTTGTGGTTTAATTATGCAGCAACTTACTATGAATAAATTTGTATCTCCTACAACTGCAGGAACTGCTGACTCTTCAAAATTAGGGATTTTGGTAGGTTTAGTATTTTTTCCAAGAGAATCGATTATATTTAAGATGTTAATCGCAACTATATTCTCGATAGGAGGAACTTTCCTTTTCTTAGGAATAGTTAGGAAGATAAAAATAAAGGACAATGCTTTAGTACCATTGATTGGAATGATGATAAGTGGAATACTAAGCTCTATAACAATGTTCTTTGCCTACAAAGGTGATTTGATTCAAAGTATTAACAGTTGGCTTTTTGGTGATTTTTCAGGCGTATTAAAAGGAAATTATGAACTATTATATATAACAATTCCTTTAGTATTAATTGCTTTCTTTTATTCAAAGCAATTTACGATCTCAGGAATGGGAGAGGAGTTTGCAATAAATCTGGGAATAAATTATAAATTTATTGTAAATATTGGATTAGTTTTGGTTTGTTTCATATCTTCATTAGTAATGATAACGATAGGAGGAATACCATTCTTAGGATTAATTATTCCAAATATAGTTTCTATGTTCTTCGGAGATAATCTTTCGAAAAATCTATATATAACAGGAGCTCTAGGAAGTTTGTTCCTTCTGTTCTGTGATATATTAGGAAGATTGGTTATATATCCTCATGAGATTCCGATAGGAATGATAACAGGAGTATTCGGTAGTGGAATATTCTTAGCTATGATACTTAGGAGGTTAAATTTTGAAGAGTAAAGAGAAAAGAATAGAAAATATTTTATTTGGTCTTTTAGTGGGAGTATTAATAGGGATAGCTCTTTTCCTACTGATAGGTGTAAATAAAAGTAATTTTAGATATCTTATATCTACAAGAAGTATAAAAATATTAGCAATAATTTTAAGTGGGACATGTGTTGCAATATCTACATTGATATTCCAAACAGTTACCGATAGTAGAATTCTAACTCCGAGTGTGATGGGATTAGATTCAATGTATGTATTTTTACAAACAATGACAATCTTTATTTTTAGAAGAATGATTCCTGTGTTAACAGCACCAATTCCAAAGTTTTTTATAACAATTGGACTTATGATTATGATAAGTATTTTCCTTCAGAAATTTTTTACGGGAAAAAGTAAAGGAAAACTTCTTTATATGATTTTGATTGGAATGATTGTAGGAACATTTTTAGATAGTTTATCGAGCGGAATTCAGATGGTAATGGATCCAGATGAATTTCTAATTTTACAGAGTAGTTTATTTGCGAGTTACAGCAGAGTTAATACCACTTTATTACTAATAGCTTATATAATAGTAGGACTTGTATTTTTCTGGTTGAAAAATGATATGAGAACTTTAGATGTTATGAGTTTAGGATATAGTCAATCTATAAATTTAGGTTTAGATTACAAGAAACTTTTAAGAAAAAATTTAACAATAGTGGGAATTCTAGTTTCAATTTCTACAGCTTTAGTAGGACCAGTAGTTTTTTTAGGACTTTTAACTGTAAATATTTCAAAAGAGTTGCTTAAAACTTACAAACATAAATATTTAGTGATGGGATCTATTTTTATGAGTATACTCTCTTTAATAGTTGGACAGATAATAGTTGAAAGAGTATTTAATAATAGTTTCCCAGTAGGTACAATAATCAATTTCGTTGGTGGAATGTACTTGTTATGGATTCTATTGAAAGAGAGGAGAGTAGGATAAGATGATAGAGATAAAAAATGTCAGTAAAACATACAGATTAAAACCGGTTGTAAATAGTGTAAGCACAGATATTCCAGAAGGGAAGATAACATGTATCATAGGACCAAATGGTGCAGGAAAGAGTACATTGTTGAATATGATAAGTCGTTTAACTCCTTTAGATTCTGGAGAGATAATAATAGATGGGAAATCTATTACAGAATGGGATAAAGCAGAATTAGCAAAAACAATGGCTACTCTAAAACAAGAAAATACCACAAATGTAAGACTTACAGTTTACGAGTTAATTTCATTTGGAAGATTTCCTCACAGTGGTGGAAGATTGAATGCTGAAGATAAAAAAGTTATTGAAGAAGCAATCGAATATATGAATTTAGGAGAGTTCAGAGACAAGTATTTAGATGAATTAAGTGGAGGGCAAAGACAAAGAGCTTATATAGCTATGACAATTGCTCAAAATACAAAATATATACTTTTAGATGAACCATTAAATAATTTGGATATGAAGAGTTCGGTGGCTATGATGAAAATTTTACACAGACTTGTAAAAGATTTTAATAAAACAATAGTTATAGTAATGCACGATATAAACTTTACATCAGTGTATTCAGATTATATTTTAGCAATGAAAAATGGAAAAATGAAACATATGGATAAAACTCAAAATGTTGTTGTAAAAGAAACTTTAGAAAAGCTTTATGAGATGCCGTTCCATATTCAAGAGATTAACAATAAAAATATATGTGTTTACTTCTAGGAGGGATAAAATGAAAAAGATATTAGCTTTATTAGCAGTAGTTATAGCAGTTTGTATAGGAGCGTTCTTCTATTTAACAGGAGAGTCAAATGAAACTTCAAATGTAGAAAAAATAACAATTAACCATGTTATGGGAAGCACTGAAGTTCCAAAGAATCCAACAAAAGTAATTGTATTTGACTATGGAATTGTAGATATGTTAGATACTGTAGGAATTGAAATTATAGGATTGCCAAAAGATAGTTTACCTAAATTTTTAGATAAATTCAAAGATGAGAAGTACATAAATATTGGTGGACTTAAAGATCCTAACTTAGAAAAAATATATGAATTAAAGCCAGATTTAATAATTGTGTCAGGAAGACAAGAACCTTTCTATGAGCAATTATCTAAAATTGCTCCAACAGTGGGACTGACAACAACAGGAGATGATTACTTAGAGGCTTTAAAAGTAAATGTAAAGATGATGGGAGATATTTTCTCTAAAAACACTGAGCTTAATAAAGAGTTAGCAACTATAGAGACTAATTTAAAAGAGATCAAAGATAAAGTGGAATCTAAAGATTTAAATGCTTTAGTTGTTCTTTCAAATAATGGAAAGCTATCAGCTTATGGTTTAAAATCTAGATTTGCAATCGTTCATGACCATATGGGATTCAAAACAGTTGGAGATATAGGAGCTTCTACTCATGGAAGTAAGATAAACTTTGAATATATATTAGAGAAAAATCCAAATTATATATTTGTTGTAGATAGAAGTGCTGTAAATGGCGGAGATGTATCGGCTAATAAGGCTTTTGATAATGATATTATAAAAGCAACAGATGCTTATAAGAACGGAAATATCATTTTCTTGGATGCAGAGATTTGGTACACTGCAACAGGTGGTATAAAAACTACTCAAAAAATGATTGATGAAGTAAAAGCTGGATTAAAATAATTAAATAAAAAACAAAAAGCACAGATGAAGAAAATGAAGTTCTCTGTGCTTTTATTTTTATAATTTTTTAAAGAGCTGAACTTAAAATTTCTAAAACATCTTTAAATTCTAATTTTTTCATAGTTCCAATCGGTCCTAACCTAGTTGCTCCTGCAGCCATCTCCTCAAGTTTTGAGCTATCAATATCCACTTCAGCTAAAGTTGAAGGTACATCAAGTGAGTTGAAAAACTCTCTAGTTTTTTGAATAACTTTTCTTGCAACTTCAAAGTCATCATCTTCAAAAATCCCCCAAACATTGTTAGCATAATCTACAAATCTATGAACATTCTCTTTATCTAAAACATATTCCATCCAGTAAGGTGTTAAGATACCAAGACCAATACCGTGAGTGATGTCATATTTAGCACTTAATTCATGTTCAATTTGATGAGTTGCCCAATCTGTTGATTCTTTTCCAGATGAAGTGAGTCCATTTAAAGAGAGAGAACTTGCCCACATGATGTTGGCTCTAGCTTCATAGTCAGTAGGATTTTCATATGCGATAGGCCCATAATGAATAACAGTTTTAAGTAAACCCTCCATTATTCTAGCTTGTAGATATCCTTTTTTGTCAGGTGAAAAATATTGTTCAAAAAGGTGACTCATTATATCTACAACTCCTGCAGCAGTTTGATATTTATTAACTGTAAATGTGTAAACAGGATCTAAAATAGAAAAAACAGGTCTTAAAATATAACTTCCAAAACCTAATTTTAGATTTTCGTTTGGATTTGATAAAACACTATTTCCATTCATTTCACTTCCAGTAGCGGCAAGAGTTAAGATTGATGCAATCGGAAGTGCTTCAGTTAAAAGATGAAATTTTTTATCCACACAAAGGTCCTGCCAAATATCTCCGTGATATTTAGTTTGAGCAGCTATTCCTTTAGCACAGTCAATAGTACTTCCACCTCCAACAGCTAAAATAAGGTCTAATTTATATCTTCTACAAAGATCAGCACCTTCTCTAACTGTTTCAATTCTAGGATTTGGATCTACTCCTGAAAGTTCAATAACTTCAATATTTTCATCAGTTAATCTTTTTAAAACTTCATCATACAATCCATTTTTTTTAATACTATTTTTTCCATAAAGAAGTAGTACTCTTGAGGCATATTTCTTAACCTCTTTACCTACATTTGAAACTTGACCTTCTCCAAATAATATTTTAGTAGGAACATCATAAATAAAATTTTTCATAAACCCCTCCTCTATAACATTTTGATAGAATTTCTATCTTTGAAAATAGTTTTATTTTTAACATAAAAAGCGATTATTCTTGTTAAATTTCGATAACTTATATTTAGTCTACCAGAAAGTTCATCTAGAGATTTAAATATAATCTCTCCGTCATTATCTTCAATATATTTTAAGAAAATATCTTTAGCTTTTAAAGTACTTTTGTAAAAAATAGCTTTATTTGTATTTAATAATTTTTTATTTCCTTCTATAGCTAAAAATTTCCAAAAATGTATATTTTCATTTAAGAGTTCTCTAGCAATTATAAAAGGAAGAAGAATAACGCTCACGTCACTTTTGGCTACAACATCAAAAAGAACTTCTTGCTTGTTAATAAATTCAATATCACCAAAAATTTCTAAAGGTTTTAATATATTTAAACACACTTGATTCCCATTATCTAATATACATGAAACTTCAACAGTTCCTTCAACGATAAAATAAATACTATTCGTTCCTTTGTGAGCTTCTAAAATATACTCTCCTTTTTTATAATGTTTAAGATGAAGTTTTTCTTGAACTTCTTTTGTTAAAATGTCGTCTAATTTAAATAAACTTATATAATTCATTATTTTATTCATAAATTCTCCTTATTGGGCCATATGTCCTATCTATTGTCTAAGAATTTATATATCATAAAAATAGAAAAAATACTAGAAAAATATATAAAATATTAAAATAAAACGAGGTGGAGTAGATGAGAGCGGTAGATATTATTCAAAAAAAGAGAGATAACATTGAGCTTACAGCAGAAGAAATGAGTTTTTTATTGGGAGAATACTTGCAAAATAAAATTCCAGATTATCAAATGTCATCATTTTTGATGGCTGTTTATTTTAATGGAATGACTAAACCTGAATTGAAAGTATTTACAGAACTTATGATGAATAGCGGTGAAGTTATTAAATTTGATGGAATAGAAAAATTTTTAATAGATAAACACTCTACAGGTGGGGTTGGAGATAAGACTACAATAGCTCTAGCCGGTCTTTTTGCAGCTTTTGGAATAGGAACTGCAAAGTTATCAGGTAGAGGGTTAGGACATACTGGTGGAACGATAGATAAGTTTGAAGCGATTCCAGGATTTGTTTTCCCAGAAACAAGAGAAGAGTTAGTGAAAATGGTAAATACAGTTGGAACAGGAATAATGGGGTATTCGGATACAATTGTACCTTTAGATAAAAAATTATATTCATTGAGAGATGTTACAGCAACAGTTTCAAGTATACCTTTAATAGCAAGTTCAATAATGAGTAAAAAGTTAGCGGTTTATGCTGATGGAATAATACTAGATGTTAAAGTTGGGTCTGGAGCCTTTATGAAAAATATTGATACAGCTAAAGAGTTAGCAAGAACGATGATAGATATAGGAGATTCATTTGATAGAAAAGTAGTGACTTTACTAACAGATATGGATCAACCTTTAGGATATGCAGTTGGAAATAGTAATGAGATTATTGAAGCTATAGAGACTTTAAGAGGAAGAGGGCCAGCAGATTTTACAGAGCTTGTTGAAACTATTGTGGCAACAGCTCTTCAAATAAAAGGTGATGTAAAAACTTTAGAAGAGGGAAAAGAATGGGTTGCAGAGGTTATTAGCAATGGATCAGCAATTCAACATTTAAAGGACTTCATAGAGGCAGCAGGAGGAAATCCAAAATTAGTTGACGACTACACACTTCTTCCAACATTTAAATCTGAGTTTGAATTTAAATCTAAAAAATCAGGTTGGATAGCTAAGATAGAAGCAGAAGAGATAGGAAAGGCTGCTATGGTTTTAGGAGCAGGAAGAGCCACAAAAGAGGATGTAATAGATCATTCGGTTGGTGTTTTACTTACAAAAAAAGTTGGAGATTATATCGAAGCTGGAGAGACATTAGCTATAGTTCAACACAATGACAAAAATTTAGAGTCATCGATAAAGTTTTTAGAGGGTGCATATACGATAGTAGATGAAAAAGTGGAAAAAAATAAAGTTATTCTAGAAATTTTATCTAATATTGGGTTATAATAAAGTAATTAAATTTATAAAAATTTAGGAGGAAAGAGAAAGAATGAATTTAAGCAGATATATTGATCATACAGTATTAAAAGCTACAACAGAACCAAAGGATATTTTAAAATTATGTAAGGAAGCAAAAGAGCACAATTTCTTCTCAGTTTGTGTAAATGGATCTTATGTAAAATTAGCAGCTGAGCAATTAAAAGGTTCAGAAGTAAAGGTTTGTGCAGTGATAGGGTTTCCATTAGGTGCTATGTCAACAGCTTCAAAAGTTTTCGAAGCAAAAACTGCTATAGAGGATGGAGCTTCTGAAATTGATATGGTAATCAATATTGGAATGTTAAAAGCTGGAGAAACTGAGTATGTAAAAAATGAGATAGCAGCTATAAAAAAAGCTATAGGTACAAATGTTTTAAAAGTTATAATTGAAAACTGTTACTTAACAGATGATGAAAAAAAAGTTGCTACAAAACTTTGTTTAGATGCTGCAGCTGACTTTGTAAAAACATCTACAGGATTTGGAACAGGTGGAGCTACTTTTGAAGATATCGCACTGATGAAAGAGATTGTTGGAGATGCAGCTCAATTAAAAGCTGCAGGAGGAGTTAGAGATTTAGCTACTGCAGAAAAATATATATCTTTAGGTGTAACAAGATTAGGAACAAGTTCTGGAGTTGAGTTAGTGACTACAGGAACTGCGGATCCAAATAAATACTAATATGAATACAGAATATTTAAGCAATTCTTTATCAAAAGAGTGTTTAAATGATTTACTAAGAGTTTCTCACTGCCAAGAATTTAAAGGAGGGGAAACTCTTTTTTTAGAACACTCATTTTGTGAAGAGGTATATTTTGTGATTAGTGGAAATGTTACAGTTTATAAAGATAATTCAGATGGAAAAAGAAAAATAATATATCTTTTAGGAGAGGGATCATTTTTAAATGATACAATAATTTATGAAGAGAGTGAAAAAACAAGTATTAGCTGTGACGCTTTTACAGATGTTAAAACGCTTATAATTCCAGTTAAAGAACTTAAAAGATTAATTATAAAGTATCCAGATTTAGCTATATTGATAATCAAATCTCTTTCAAAAAAAACAAAACGTCTATATAGGCAGTTAAAAAATACAACGACAATATCTATGGATAAAAAAATTGCAGCGAAATTGTGGAAACTTTCAAAAGATTTTGGGTATGAAGTAAAGGAATTTCACGGATTTACGGTAAAAGTAAATAATACCTATTTAGCAGATATGCTTGGAACGAATAGAGAGACCGTTTCAAGAGGAATTAAAAAATTAAAAGAGTTAGGTTTAGTTAAAGTTGAAAATAATGCAATCTTTATTTTAAAATCTAAAATTAAAGATTTTTATAGACAGTAGATTTATATAGGAATACTTTTAAATTTGTGCTATAATTATGAGTAAATTTAAAATATCAGGAGGAATAAATGACAAATAATGACGTTCTAAGAAGAGTTAGATACGCTTTAAGAATAAACGATAAAGCTATGCTAGAAGTTTTCAAATTAGGAGGAATGAAACTTTCTTTAGAGGAGTTAACTGCTCTTTTAAGTAAGCCAGAAGATGATAACTTCAAAACTTGTAACAACCAAACTTTAGATGTATTCTTAAGTGGACTTATAACTTACAAAAGAGGACCACAAAAACCAGGAGCTGCAAAAGTTGAAGAGGTTGTTCCTAACAACAAAAATATCAACAACCATATTTTAAGAAAGTTAAAAATAGCTTTAGCTTTTAGAAGTGAAGATATGATTGATGCATTCCAAACAGGTGGACTAAAGATGTCTGAATCAGAATTAAGTGCTATTTTCAGAAGACCAGATCACAAGAATTACAGAGAAGCTGGAGATAAATATGTAAGAGTATTTATAAAGGGAATCACTGAACTTTTCAGAGGAGAGAAATAATAAGATTACAAAAGATTAGTAATTGATCTTAAAAAAATTTATTTTTTGTCAATATAGAGATGTGTGACTAGAGTCACACATTTTTTTCTATATAAAGTAATAGAATGATGTATAAAAATACTCAAAATTAAGAGGTGAAAGAATGAAAAAATTATTAACAAATGATGAGTTTAATAGTGTGTTATTAAACCTATCTAAAGAGTATGATATCTATGCTCCAGTTACACTTCCTTTTAAGGGAACGTTCTCAGACACTGATTTAGTTAAATATGAAAAGATAACTACATTAGAAGAGATTAATTTAAAAGATAAGAGTTATTATTCAGCTAAAGAGATTCTACTACCTATAAGACAAACAATATTTTACTTTAATGAAAATGAATTTAAAAAGCCAGAGGGAAGAACAAAAAAAGCTCTAGTAATATTAAGAAGCTGCGATTTACATGCAATTGAAAAAGTAGATAATATCTACTTAAATAATAAATTTAGCGACGAATACTATGCTGACGCTAAAAAAATGGTAAAATTTGCTGTAATGGGCTGCCCAGGAAAAGGTTGGGAGAGCTGTTTCTGTGCTTCAATGGGAACAAATAAAACAGATAACTACAACTTAGGATTAACATTCAAAGATGGAGAGGTTTACACAGATGTTAAAGATGAAGAGCTATTAAACTTCTTTGATGCAGGGAAAAACGAGGAGTTCGAAATGGAGTTTGTAACAGAAAACGTTGAGAAAGTTACAGTTCCTGAAAATATCGTTTTAGAGGATATAATAAATGGTGAGATGTGGAGAGATTACGACAGATGTATAAAGTGTGGAAGATGTAACTTTGTATGTCCAACTTGTACTTGCTTCACAAGTCAAGATATCTTCAATAGAGATAACTCTAAAACTGGAGAGAGAAGAAGAGTTTGGGCTTCTTGCCATGTAGATGGATTTACAACTATGGCTGGAGGACATGAGTTCAGACAAAAATCTGGAGATAGAATGAGATTTAAAGTTATGCATAAAATTTCTGATTACAAAAAGAGATTTGGAACTCATATGTGTATAGGGTGTGGAAGATGTGATGATGCTTGCCCAGAATATATCTCATACATCAACTGTATAAATAAACTAAGTAAAAAGTTAGGTGATAAAGATGAATAATATATATATGCCTGAAAGAGGAGAGATATTATCAATAGTTCAAGAGAGTTCAATAGAGTGGCTATTTAAAGTTAAAACAACTATAAAGCCATTAGCTGGACAATTTATACAGTTATCTATTCCTATGGTTGGAGAGGCTCCTATATCGGTTGCTGATTGTAATCATGAAGAGGGATGGATTGAGTTTTTAATAAGAAAAGTTGGAAAGGTTACAGACGCAGTATTCAACTTAAAACCAGGAGATTCTATATTTTTAAGAGGAGCATATGGAAACTCATTCCCTATGGATACTTATAAAGGTAAAAGAGTTATAGTTGTTGCAGGAGGAAGTGGAACAGCACCGGTTAGACCATTAATAAAACAACTGATAGATGATAAAAAAACTGATATCGAGCTAATTTTTGGATTTAAAGATCAAGATTCTATCCTATTTAAGAAAGAGATAGATACATGGAGAAAGAAAGCTCCTATGATTTTAACTGTAGATAAAGGTTGTGGAATTGATGGAGAGTGTGTTGGTTTAGTTACTGAATATATACCTCACCTTAGATTGAACGAAGGGTTCGATAACTTAGAAGTTGTTATAGTTGGACCACCAATGATGATGAAATACTCTGCTTTAGAGTTTTTAAAGCTAGGAATTCCTGAAGAGAAAATTTGGGTTTCATTCGAAAGAAATATGTCTTGTGCTGTTGGTAAATGTGGACATTGTAAAATTGATGAAACATATGTTTGTTTAGAAGGACCTATATTTAATTATGTAAAAGCTAAGAAGCTTTTAGATTAGGAGGAGACATGGCTTTAGAATTAAGTAGAAAAAGTTTTACGAAAAATGCATTTAGAATTACGAAAGAGAGAAAGAAGACCGCTTTAAGAGTTAGAGTTCCAGGTGGAGAAATAACAGCTGAGTTACTACTTAAAGTTTCTGAAATCGCTTCGAAATATGGAAATGGAAAAGTTCATATAACAACTCGTCAAGGGTTTGAGATAAAAGGTATCGATATAACTATGATCGATGAAGTAAATAAAGAGATACAAGTTTTAATAGATGGATTTGAAATCAACCAACCAAATGGAGAGGGAAATGGATATCCAGCTGCTGGAACTAGAAATATAACAGCTTGTATAGGAAATGGTGTTTGTCCTAAAGCTCAATATAACACAACAGAGTTTGCTAGAAAGATAGAGAAAGAGGTTTTCCCTCATGATTTCCATTTTAAAATAGCTTTAACTGGTTGTCCTAACGACTGTATCAAAGCTAGAATGCATGACTTTGGTATCGTAGGTATGGCTATGCCTCTTTATGAGAAAGAGAGATGTGTATCTTGTGGTGCTTGTGTTAAGAAGTGTAAAGGATTATCTACAGGTGCTTTAAGTGCAGAGAATTATACTGTTGTGAGAGAGCATAGTAAGTGTATTGGGTGTGGAGAGTGTGTTTTAAACTGCCCTACATCAGCTTGGGTTAGAGATGAGAAGAAATACTATAGATTAGCTATCATGGGAAGAACTGGAAAGAAAAATCCAAGACTTGCTGAAGATTGGTTACTGTGGGCTGACGAAGAGAGCATCATAAAAATAATCAAGAATACATATAAATATGTTGATACATATATCAACAGAGCATTGCCAAAAGAGCATATCGGATATATCGTGGATAGAACAGGATTCCATGAGTTCAAAAAATTTGCTCTTGAGGGTGTAAATTTAGAAAATGTTACTATCGAAAGAAATATGGTTCATTGGAATGGAATTATCTATTCTGGTGCTGAAAACGATATTGGAAAGTAGATAAAATTAAAATAAATAGAAAACCAGCACAGTCTCTTTAACTATGCTGGTTTTTTAGTTAGCATTTTTTAATTGGCTTTTAAATTCATAATAAACATCTCACTTTGGCTACCTATTCTATAAGGAATCATCCAAGTTCCTAAGCCTGAGCTAACATATGAATGAGTGTTATTAATTTTTTTGTAACCTCTAGAGTTTTCATACATATAATCCACTAAAAGATTAAATGGGAAAATTTGCCCTCTGTGTGTATGCCCTGAAAGATAAAGATCAATTTTTTCACCATTCAATTCTCTTAAAGATTCAGGGTTGTGATCCACAACGATAATGGTATTCTCAGGATTTATATTTTTTAAAAGTTCGTCTAGATTTTTTCTGTTTCTGTTGTGTCTATCATCTCTACCAATAATAGTGATACCTTCAATTTCTGTGGATTCATCTCTTAATATTTTAATTCCGAGATTTTTAATGTATTCTATATTTTCATCGATTCCACCATAATACTCATGGTTTCCTAAGGCTAGATATATGCCGTGTTTGAAAGATGTTTCATCAATTATACTTTTGATATCGTCGTTGACTGTTTTATATGTATTATCTAGAAAATCACCACCGATAAGAACTAATTCAACCCCTTCAGACTCCATATTTTTGAATGATTCTCTAAGTTTACTTCCATCAAATTTTGCATTCAGATGAATATCGCTAATAAAAGCGAATTTTAAATCTTTATTTAAAAATCTATTTTGTAAAGGAACCTCATAATTTTGTACTAAGATATTTTCAAAGTTTTTATTTCCTAAATAATAAAGACCTATAAAGCTAATAATTGTAAAAATATTAAAAAATATTTTTCTCTGAGCAATCAATCCTAGTAAATCTATAGAAAAAAGTTTTGCTATAAATGACACTAAAACTATAGAAACAGCTCCAATAAGAATATAATTTAAATAAAATAAATAATGACCCAATACAACTTCAAACATTTCATTTCTATTCTCTCTTAAAAAATAAAAAAGAATAAACGGTAAGAAACTTATAAGAGGAATAATTAAAAAGAACCATAAACTGCCATAAACTTTATAAAAGAAAAATGCTGCTGTTATTATAAATAAAACTACCGGAAGTAGTCTTTGTAAAATAAAAATCATATTGCCTCCACTTTGTAATTTAAATGTTTAGAATATAAAAATATTATATCACTTAGAGTTGACTCGAAGTCAATAAAATTTAGAAAAACTTAAAAATGATTCTTGTTTTTTTTTAAAAAATAGAGTATATACAGTAGTAATATGCAACTATCATATTTTGAGGGAGTGGTTATAATGATGAAAAAATGGATACCTTTGTCGTTCGTAGCAATTTTAATTTGTGGTTCTATAACATCTTTTGCAGCAGAAACTAAAGTTTATCAAGGATTAGGACATTCAAAAAATTTCAGAGTAGGTCCAGGAAAAGATAGTGAAGGACATCAAGTTTATAGTTTTAACTATATTGATGCTTCTGTAATATTTGATGCTGATGGAAAAATTATAAATGTGATTGTTGATGCTTTAGAGGTTAGTTCTCCAAATTATGATGGTGAAAGTATGCCACATTTTTCTGGGTGGCCTGGAACAGAGGGATATAATTTAACTGATCATAAAACAAAAACAGTTGTTGGTAAAACTGAAAACAGTGTTGAAAATATTTCAAATGAAGTTAATAGCTGGAAAACTAAAAGAGAGCGTGGAGCTACCTATGGAATGAATCCTAGAAATGAATGGGATAAGCAGATGGATTATTTCCAAGAAAAGTTTAAAGGAAAAACAGTTGACGAACTTGAAGATAATTTTGCAAAGATGTATTCTGATGTTAATGGAAGACCTTTAAAAGAGCGTAGTGCAAATGAAAAAGATAAAGAAAAATTTGCTAAATTAACTGATGCTCAGAAAAAAGAAGTTGCTGATATAACTGCGGGAGCTACAATGAGTTTAAGAGATAGTCACGGAGATATTTTAGAGGCAATAAAAAAAGCATATGAAAATCGTATTGAAGTAACTATTCAAAGTAAATAAACTATAATAAAAAAATGGAGACTTTAATTTTGTCTCCATTTTTGTTTATTAATTAGTCTTTTTTAGATACATAGAAGTATGCTGCTGCTAATCCAACTCCTCCAACAATATTTCCAAGAGTTACAGGGATTAGATTTGTAATCATTCCCATGAAGAATTGAGGTTCTTTAAACATTAAAGCAGAGAAAAGAGTCATATTTGCAATACTGTGTTCTAATCCTATAGTAATGAATGCGAATAGACACCACCAAATCATGATTAGTTTTCCTGACTCAGATGTCATTTTTATTGAACACCAAACAGCTAAGCAAACAAGGATATTACAAAGAACACCTCTGTAGAAAAGATCCATGAATGGAGCAGTAGCTTTTAAAGTAGCTATAGTCACCATAAATTTTCCAACACTTTCTGCACCAGGAACAAAATGAACAGTTAAGTTAGTCATTGAGAAGAACCATCCACAAAGTATTGATCCAAATAGATTTCCAAAATAACATACAACCCAAAGTTTTATAGTATCTGCCCAAGTAGTTTTCTTTGACAGTGTAGATATTGTCATAACAAAGTTATTTCCAGTAAATAATTCGCTTCCGCACATAATAACTAAACTAAGTGCAACTCCGAAACAAGCTCCCATAAGAGTTCTAGCACCTAATGGTCCAATAACTGGTGCAGCTAATCCACCAATAGAGAAAATTAATAAAATTCCTAATCCAACAAAAAATCCGGCAAAAGTTGATAATACAAAGTATTTTCCTAAGCTATTTTTTAAAAAATTACTCTTAGCAACACCTGCGTTTGCAACTTTTTCAATCGTTTCTAAAAACATAGAATCCTCCTAAAATAAATAATATACTAGCATTTTATACTAGAATAAAAAAAATATGGTGTGACAAAAATCACACCATTTTATTTTGAGTAAAAAAAGATTTTTTAAGGATTAAAATGTAATCTAACTGTACTTTTTAAAAGAAAACATTGCAATATCTTAAATCGACATTCCAAAGCAATTTTATATTTCTCTTTGTGCATTCACAAGCATGAATAGCATCGAAGATAGTTTCTAAGTTGTAATGTCTAACAATGTAAGACTCAACACAGACATCTAAAGTAGTTTTTCTCTCTCTTAGATTGCAAGGATAAACGATTACGATTTCTTCTCTTAGTTTGTTAAGCTTTTTTAAAATATCCAAGGTAATATCATTTATATTTTCAAATCTGTGAAGAACGTTATTTTCTCGATCTAAAATAAGTCCCTCTCCTATATGAAACATATTTTCCTTTACGATATTTCTGTAAGAGTTAGTTAATTTTTCATAAGCTATAATCATGGTATCAACCCCTTCTATCATCTTAATTACCATATTTATTACCTCATATATACTTTAAAGTCAAATGTTTTCCTTTAATTTGAATCATCATTCTAATATATACTTCCTAAAGAGTAATCATGTATTGGGATGGGATATAGATTGAAACCTTTTATTTTTTTATTAAGTGCACCATTTAAATCTCTGTAAAATAACATAACTTCACTATTGTTAGCAACAATTATCTCTTGGATTTCCTCATATATTTTTTCTCTACTTTTTAAATCTAAGGTTTCACGAGCTTCTTCTAAAAGAGAATCTACTTTTTTATCGCTGAAAAAAGTTCTATTTCCAGCAGCACCAAAAGCGTTGGTATGATGTGTTGGATAAAGCGCGTAATCTGAATCACCTGTAACACTTCCCCAAGATCCTATAAACATATCAAACTCACCTTCATTTGTTTTTAGCCAGTATATACTAGGTTCAAGAATAGCTATTGAAACATCTATTCCAACTTCTTTTAGATATGCCGCAATTATTTCAGCAGTTTGAATATCTATTCCAGAGCTCATAGTTGCTAAAGTTAAAGATGTTCCTTTTATTTTTTTTAGAAGAGTGATAGCTTCATTTTTATTGTAACTTAAATTTCGGGTATTGGGATTATGACCTTGAACTCCCTCTGCTACGGGTGAATTCGCAATTTTTCCCTCTCCATTTAAAACTGTTTCTAAAATAGCTTCTTTATCTATAGCTAAATTGATACCTTTTCTAATATCTGGGTCTTTAAAAATCTCTTTTTTTAAATTTAATCCCATATAAGTATATGAATATGATGGAATCGACATAAACTGAAGATTTTCATTTTTATCAACTGTAACCTTATCTTGTGGAGGTAAAGTAAATGCTATATCAGCTTCACCTGTTTCAAGAGCAATAGTTCTATTAGTGGCTAACGGTATTGTTTTTATATTTATCTTTTCATATGTTGGTTTAGTATCGAAGTAATTTTCAAATCTATTTAAAACTAACCCTTCACCCGGAGCCCAGCTTTCTAAAATATATTTTCCACTTCCCATAGGATTTTCAACGAGAGCTTTTGGATTGTTAGTTACATATTTTTTACTGACAATGCTTAGCGCAGGATGTGTTAATTGGTCTATAATAGCTGAAAATGGCTTTTCCAAGATCATTTCGAAATTATACTCATCTATAATAACAATATCTTTAATAGGTGGTAATAAACCCGCTATCCTTGGAGATTTTTTCATTCTATCAAATGAAAATTTGACATCCTCCGATGTCAATTTATCCCCATTTTGAAAAAGGATATTTTCCTTTAGAGTAAATTCTATTTTTTGATTATTAATAAATTTATAACTTTTAGCAACTCCAGGGATAGTTTCCATATTATGGTTTTTTTCTAAAAGTCTAGAGTAAAGTAATCTATTTATTCTCAAGGAGAATCCATCATTTCCGAAATGCGGATCAAAAGTTCTTGGATCACCTTCTTGAACTACATTGATTGTTGCTGAAAATATATTAATGGTAAAAAGTAGCATAAAAAATAAAAGTAGTTTAATCCTCTTCATAATATGTTCTCCTATAAAATAATTTTTTCTATCTCCTGAATCTCTTGACCTAGAAACTCTTGAGCAACTTTTTTAAATTTTTTACAATCACCACTCACATAGAATTTAAGGTATGGAGTTTTAAAATATTTACCTTCTCCGATTAATTTTTTTAAAGATTTTGCTGTCTCTTTAGCGGGATCAACAACCTGTCCTTTAAAATATCTCATTATATATTTTTGAATTAAAGGATAGTGAGTACATCCTAAAATTAAAGTATCTATCTCCTCTGGAAATTGATTTAAGTAACTTTGAATTAAATTATTACTTTCATAATTATCTTCCCATCCCTTTTCGATCATACCAACAAAAAGAGGGCATTTAATACTATATACTTTTATAGATGTATCTTTTTTTTCGATAGATTTTTTATATATATCCATTTTTATTGTAGCTGGAGTTGCAATAACTCCAACCATTTTATTTTTTGTAATTTTAATTCCCTCGTTAGATCCATTTTCAACAACTCCAACAACAGGAATGCTATATCTCTCTTGCATAATATCCATTGCTGCACCAGTAGCAGTGTTACAAGCTATAACAAGAGCATCCACTTTTTTTTCGTTTACTAAGAAGTCTGAGACCTTTAAACAAAGAGAACGAATTTCATCAATCTCTCTATCTCCATAAGGAGCATGTAAACTATCACCAAAATAGATGATATTATCGTAAGGAAACTCTCTTAACACCTCTTTTAAAACTGAAACTCCCCCTACTCCAGAATCAAATACTCCAATTGTTCTCATTAAAACCTCACATTCTTTTTTTATGATTTTTATATTAATTTTATTGTACTACCTATTTCTCCCGGTATTGCAGTAGAAACTTCAAGTCTTCTTGGTATTCTTATTTTTAAATCCTCAACATGACTTATAATACCAATCTTCATTTTTTCTTTCCATCTAATCTCTTCTAATATCTCAATAACTCTATCTAATAAAACACTATCAAGTGTTCCGAAACCTTCATCTAGGAAGAAGAACTCCAATTGAATTTTACCCTTTAGTTGTAATTGCCCTGATAATGCTAAAGCTAATACAAGAGATACAATAAAAGTCTCTCCACCAGAAAGTGTTGAGCACTCTCTCGAGTGATTACTATTAAAGGTGTCAATTATTATAAAATCACAGTTATTATCAACTTTTAAAAGATATCTTCCTCTAGTTATTTTTTGTAATCTTTTTGACGCTTCATATGTTATGTAATCTAGACGTTTTCTAGCAAGGAAGTTAACGAACTTTCGTCCTTTAAATCTTTTTTGAAGAAGTAGAAGATCATCTTGTTTAAGAGTTAGCATTTCAATCTCTTTTAATAACTCATGAGCTTCTTCAGCTAGGAGTTCTATTCTATTCAAATTACTTTTCAATTCTGTAGTCTCTTTAATTAAAGAGTTTTCTTTTTCAGATAACTCTTCTAGATATCTACTCAAAAACTCCCATCTTTCAGAATTAAACTCTCTATTGCCAATATCGGATAGAATCTCACTTTTTAAATGGTTATATCTAGTATAACTATTTTCAAATTCTGAAATCTTATTTTTTATAGATAAGTAGATATCTTCATTTAAAAGATATGAAAGAACTTCGTCTTTTGAATTGAATCCTTTAGAAATTATGGTTTCTTTTAAATGATTATCTTTAATCTCGAAGTTGCTTTCAGAGTTGCTTATTTTCTCTTTCAAGGTAGCAACATCTATATTCTTAGATTGAACATTCTCTAAAATAGAGAGAAGGTTATTTTTAATTTTTCTTAATTCAATCTCAGATGATTCTTTAAAAGAGATAAGAGTTCTATACTCTTTATCCATATTTTCTAAAATATTTTTTTCTTTTAAAATTGACTCTAAAATAATCTCATTTGAATTTGAAAATATGTTGTTAAACTTTAGAGAGGATAGATTCTCTCTCTCCTTTGATATTTCATTTTCATAAACCGTAACTTTTTGTAAAGAATCTTTTAGTGTCGACTTTCTGTGAGAGATGTTTTCATCTAAGTTAGATATGCTAGAAATTAGAGTTGTTATAGAGCTATGTAAATCTCGTTCTTTTCTAACTGCTTCGCTTTCAATATCTTTCAAAGATTTCAACTCTTTTTCTTTCAGTATTAAAGTCTCTTTTAAACTTTCTATATTTTCAATATCTCCAATTCTTAATATATCTGCATTTACATATTCAATCTTTGTCTCTATCTCTATTAATCTCTTTTCTAAAATAGTTTTCTCATTAATATTTTTTTCTAGAATAGATATATCAATATGATGAGTAGCTTTTGCTAAATCTGGATGCTCTTTTGATCCACATACGGGGCAATTATCTCCATGATTCAGATGTTGAGCTAATTCGAAAGCATGATTTTGAAGAGTTTGTTTTTGAAGATCCGTAACTATTTTATCTATTGCAGAAAACTGATGTAATAAATCATCTTTTTTTTCTAAATAGTTTCTTAAATCTTTTTCTAAATTAGATTTATTTAAATTTTTCTCTGTTTCAATTCCAAGTTTTGTTTTTATATCTGCAATATCTTTTTCTAAAGTAGATATTGTGTTTGAATCAATTTTTATTAATGAGTTTAACTCGTTCTCTTTAATTTCTAATTCAACTTTATTTTTTGTAACTTTTTCTTTAAACGATACAATCTCTTCCTCTATTTTTTTATTAGTTGAAGAGATCTCTTTTAATAGTTTTTCTTTTATTTCAATCTTATTAAGATATCCCTCGGCTTTTCTAAGAGAATCAAGTGCTTCATGATCAACTTTTCTCTCTGAAATTTTTTGATTTATCTCTTCTATTTTTTTATCGAAAGATTCTTCCTTATTTTTTTCTAAATCTAGAATTGCATTTTCTTTATCTAAAGATATTTGAAGATTTTTTAAATCGAAGTTATTTTGAATAATCTCACATTTAATTTTTTCTAACTCTTCAATTAAAACTTTTAAAGAGCTTGCAACTTCGTGTTTCAAGACATCATTTTTATTTCGTTCGATCTCCTCTTTTACTAAATCTAATTTTAAAAGTTCAGAACTATATAGTTCTAATTTTTCAAAAAGAGTCTTTATATTATTTAATTCTGAGAATTCAGATGTTAAAGTTTTTTTCTCAACTATAATTTGAGTAAGTTCAGAGTTTTTGATTTTTAAATCAGATTTAAGGGTGTTTATAAGTTCAATAGAGATATCTCCTTTTCCTTTAATCTGATTTTGAAGCGAACTTATACTTTCTTTTAAATCATTCAGACGAAAACTTATTTTATTTGACAAGTTCGTACCATATTTTTCTAAATCGAAAATATTTTCAAGCATACTCATTTTATCTGAACCTTTAAGTTTTAAAAACTCACTAAACTTTCCTTGAGGAAGAACAACTGATCTTGTAAAATCATTAACTCCTATTCCAAAGTATTCATTTATTTTACTTTGAACATTTGTTACAGTATCAGCAACCACGTCACCATTTATCTTTAAAATTGGTTTCGCTTGCTCAAATTTTTCTTCACCCTTCCGAGTATATTTCTTCTTATAGCATCTATCTATTTCAAATAAATTCTCACCTAAAGAAAATTTAAAATAAACTTCTATGCTGTCACTGTCTTGATTTAGACATGGTCTTATTCCATTCCCACTATTTCCCATAGTTCTAGGTATTTTATCAAATATTGCAAAAATCATAGCATCTAAGATTGTTGATTTCCCACTTCCGGTTTCTCCAAATATACCGAAAAGGCCAAGAGAAGTAAGCTCATTAAAATCTATAGTTTGTTTTTTAGAGAAACTTTGTAGTCCACTTATTTCTAATTTAATTGGTTTCATCTTTTTCCCCCTCCTCTAAAAGCTCTAAGAAAAGTTTCAAAATGTTGTCATTTGGAGCTAACCCTTCACTTTCCTCTTTAAAAAACTCTATAAAAGCCTCTTCCAAGTTAGTTTCGTTATATAACGTAACTTCGTTTTCTTCCTCATTTAGCTCTATAATTGGGATAATCTCTAAAATATTTTTATTGGATTTAATTTTTCTGATTGCTGAATTTGTTAGAGGTTCATCTAATTTTACTTTTAAATATATCCATTCGTTTTTATCTAAAAGCTCATTGGATTTTTGAATCGCTTCTTCAGCTCCATTTACAAGATACTCTTTTATAGGTTTATAGTTTGATATCGGTATCTCTTTTATAACACTTGAATCTAAAGAGATGTCCACAACAAAAACTTTTTTATCAAATCTATTTTCAGTAACTCTATACTCCAATGGAGATCCACAGTAGTATGCATTTTTATTTTTAAATACCATTGGCTTATGAACATGTCCTAAAGCTATATATTCAACTTCTGGTAAATCACCTGTAGAGATAGCTCTTGAACCACCTAATTCAAGTGCAACCTCTCCTTCTCCCATAGAACCAGCTACATATATATGTGTCATAATAGCTGTTGGAATATTTTCATCATTATAAGAGACTCCCTCTTCTAAAATCTCTTTTATTCTCAGGTTAAATTTTTTCTCTTCAAATGTTTCATTTAAAATAGCCTCACTAGGAAATGGCAAATTATATAGATAGATTTTCTTTTCATTTTTCTCAATAAAAATTCCTCCTGGAGAATTCTTATATATATTTAAAGAGCCATACCTTCCTGTCTCTATCTTTTGGAATGCTGTTTCATATATTATAACACCATAATCTTTTGCTAGATGGCTAACCGCATTTAATCTTGCTGGATTATCGTGATTTCCTGGAATTATTATAATTCCAACATTTCCATTCAAAGAAAGTTGTTTTATGCTATCAAAAAATAATTTTTCAGCTTCAGCAGATGGATTGTATGTATCGTAAATATCACCCGCGAGAAGCACAAGATCTATTTTTTCATTTTTTATTATCTCTTCTAAGTCATTTATAAATAATTTTTGCTCTGTTATTCTAGATTGACCCTCTAGTTTTTTACCTAAGTGCCAATCAGAAGTATGAAGTATCTTCATATCCCCCTCCTAAAACTATTCTTATTACAGTTTACCACTGAATGGATCAAAATTCAAATTTAAACAAAATAAAAAAGGATTGAAATTTTATGTTTCAATCCTTTTTAACTTTTTATTTATTTTTTAGGTATTATTTTCCAGTTAATCTTTTTAAAGCATTTGCTACGAATTCAACTTGAGTTCCAACTATAACTTGTACTGAAGTTTTTCCAGCTTTTAATACACCAGCAATACCTAACTTTTTAATTTCAGAATCTTGAACTAAGCTATTATCTTTTAATTCAAGTCTCAATCTTGTAATGCAGTTATCAACAATAACTATGTTATCTACTCCACCTAAAAGAGGGATTAGTTTTTCAGCTAACTCATCATTTGTTGTTGGTTTAGAAGAAGTTGTTTCATCATCAGATGAATCTTCATCTTCTCTTCCTGGAGTTTTTAAATTCATTCTAGTTATAACTGCAGTAAATATTACATAATAAAGTACGAAGAATACTAATCCTTGAATTATTAACATATACCAGTTAGTAGCTAATGGGTTTCTAGATGATAATAGCATATCTATTAAACCAGCTGAGAATCCAAATCCAGCCATCCAATGCATAGATGCTGCTATGAATAAAGATATACCAGTTAAAATAGCATGAACTAAATATAATCCAGGTGCTACGAACATGAAAGCAAACTCTAAAGGTTCAGTAACCCCAGTTAAGAAAGTTGCAAATCCAGCAGCAATCATGATTGATTTTATTTTATCTTTATTTTCAGGCTTAGCTGTTTTTACGAATGCAAGAGCAGCTCCTAAAAGTCCAAACATCATTATTGGGAAGAATCCAGCTTGGTACATTCCTGTAATTCCAGGAATTCCAGTTCCGTTAGCGATAGATTGTGCTCCACCTAAGAATTTAGGAATATCATTTATACCTGCAACATCAAACCAGAATACAGAATTTAATGCGTGGTGTAATCCAACAGGGATAAGTAATCTGTTTAAGAATCCGTAAATTCCAGCTCCAACAGCTCCCATTCCACTGATTGCTTCTCCAAAGTTTACTAATCCATCATAGATTGTTGGCCAAACATACATTAAAATGAATGAAACAAGAATCATAACGAAAGATGTTATAATTGGAACCAATCTTTTTCCACTGAAGAAAGAAAGAGCTTTTGGTAATTCTACATCACTAAATCTGTTGTATAAAGCTGATGATATAACTCCAACTAAAATTCCTATGAATTGGTTGTTGATTTTACTAAATCCTGCAGGAACCTCTTCAATTTGCATAATTTGTCCTACAGCACCTGGTGATAAAAGAGTAGTGATTACAAGGAATCCAACTAAACCAGTTAAAGCAGCTGAACCATTTTTATCCTTAGACATTCCAAAGGCAACTCCAACAGCAAATAGAATTGGCATTTGATCTATGATAGCAGCTCCTGATTTAATTAGAAACGCAGCTAAAGCACTGTTTCCTCCCCAACCAGTTGGGTCAATAAAGTAACCTAAACCTAATAAAATTGCAGCAGCAGGTAATACTGCAACAGGAACCATTAGTGCTTTACCGATTTTTTGTAAATAACTAAACATACATTCCCTCCTAAATATATTTTTTTTGAAATTTTATTTCTAACATATTTTATAATAAAAGAATTATTATGTCAAGAACGATTTATATTTTTATAGAACACAATAACTATAATATATACAAAAAATATTGCATAAATCCTTGTAGAATCAGTGTTCAAATAAATAAAAAATTAATTTTTTTATTTACTTTATTTTAATATATGATATAATAATTCTAGATTAATAAATAGGCGATGGAGTTCGCCATTAAACGCGTAAAGCTAATGACTCCTACTCTTTTTTAAGGGTAGGAGTCTTTTTTATTTTAAGGAGGAAGAGAAAATGCATTATATTATTACTTTAATTTTTTTCATTTTTTTAGCAATCTATTCAAATTTTTTAGGTAAAATTGTAGAAAAATTTAAAATACCATCTTTAATAGGGATGATGGTTGCAGGGGTTTTGATTGGACCATATGGATTTGATAAAACACCTGAGTTAGCTCTAAGCTTTGCACCTTTGTTAAAAGACATCGCTTTAGTCATAGTTTTATTTATTGGTGGTCTTGGTATTGGAGCAGATCAAATAAAAAAAATAGGACGACCGGCAGTTTTACTTAGTATTATTCCAGCTACATTAGAAGGATTTGCAGTAGCTTATCTTTCAACAATTTTTTTAAATTTTACATTTATCCAAGGTGCTATTCTAGGATTTATAATAGCTGCAGTTAGTCCGGCTGTACTTATTCCATCGATGGTAAATCTTATTGATAAAAATGTTGGACAAAAGAAATCTGTTCCACAACTACTTTTAGTTGGAGCTTCAGCAGATGATACAATAGCTATAACTCTATTTACAACATTTTTAGCTATATATTTTCAAAAGATTGATGGAGGAAGTTTTGATATGAAAACTCAACTTTTGACTATTCCACTTTCAATTGTAGTTAGTTTACTTATAGGATGGGTCGTTGCTTTTATTGGAAAAAAATCATTTTTAAATATTAAAAACTCTAGTTTTAAATTGATTGTAATATTTAGTCTGTGTATCTTACTAAGATTTATAGAAAACAAATATCATTTTTCTCTATACAATTCATTACTTAGTATTATGTCTCTAGGGTTTTTTATTCGTTTCTATTATAGTGAAAAATATAAAGAGATTCATAAAGGAATGAATTCTATTTGGAAATATGGAAAAATATATCTGTTTACATTTGTAGGAATGGCAATAAATCCAGGACTTGTAGGTGGATACTTTTTTATAGGTTTAACTATTTTATTTTTCTCACTTTCAGTAAGATCATTAGGAGTTTTAATCGCCTTAATAGGAACTAATTTAACTTATAAAGAGAGGCTTTTTTGTGTGATAGCATATCTACCAAAAGCAACAGTTCAATCTGCAAAAGCTGGAATACCTTTGCAAATGGGAGTTGTGGGTGGAGAAATTATGCAAGCCATAGCTATATTGAGTGTATTAATAACAGCTCCGTTAGGTGCGATAGGAATAAACTCAACATATAAAGAGTTATTAAAAGATTCATAAAATAAAAAATTTAAAAAGGAAATTTAGGAGTTAGAAGTATATAGGAATAGTTGCTTTTATTTTACAAAAATTTATATTTTGGGGTGATAGATATGATTGAGTTTAAAAAAGTTACAAAATCCTATGATAAGAAAACACTTATTTTAAAAAATATAGATTTCAAAGTAAAAACTGGTGAATTTGTAGTTTTGATTGGGGAATCTGGATGTGGAAAAACGACCACAATGAAACTAATCAACAGATTGATTGATCCAAGCAATGGAATAGTTCTCATAGATGGAGAGGATATCAGTAAAGTTGATCCAATCACTTTAAGAAGAAGAATAGGTTATGTTATTCAAAAAGAAGGTCTTATGCCACATATGACTATTGGAGAAAATATAGAACTTGTTCCTAAACTTTTAAAGTGGGAAAAGGAGAAAAGAAAAAGTAGAGCGTTTGAATTATTACAACTTTTAAATCTTGATCCTGAAATATACTATGATAAGTATCCACATGAAGTATCTGGGGGGCAAAAGCAGAGAGTTGGAATAGCCAGAGCTCTAGCTACAAATCCAGATATAATACTCATGGACGAACCATTTTCAGCTTTAGATCCGATAACTAGAGAGAGTATTCAGGATGAGGTTTTAAAATTGCAAAAAGAGTTGGGGAAAACAATAATTTTTGTTACCCATGATATGGATGAAGCTATAAAATTAGGAGAGAGAATAGCATTTTTAAAAGATGGTGAAATTTTACAATTTGGAACTCCAGATGAAATTCTAAAAAATCCAGCTTCAGAATATATAGAGCAATTTATAGGTAAAGATAGAATTTGGAAAACTCCTAAAAAACTTTTGGTTTCAGATATTATGTCTAAGCAGTATTGGACAATAGAGAAAAGAAGTAACATATCAAGAGCTTTCAATCTTCTTAAAACTCATGATACAGATTTTTTAATTGTGACTGAAAGTGAAGCTGGAAAGCATAGTGAACCGATAGGTATAATATTTAGAAAAAATTTAATTCATGCTATGGAGAACAACGTATTAAGAGTGCGTGAAGTAATGGATATAGATTTTTCTACGATAGACAAAGATAGTAATCTTTTGGATGTTTTAAATAAAATGTCTAGTATAAAAGCTAGAGTTATGCCTGTTGTAGATAGTAATAATAAATTAACAGGAGTTATTACAAACTTAGGTTTGGTAAATGCAATCAGCAAGATAGCTCCATCTCCTGAAAATGAAGGAGATGTAATTGAAGGGGGAGATGTTTTATGAACTCTCTGAACTCTTTCATAAAATATTTTTTAGAAAAATTACCTGAAGTAAATGTAGCTTTGCTTCAGCATATAGAAATAACAGGACTAGCTGTAAGTATAGCTATCCTTATAGGTGTTCCCATCGGAATTTTTATAATTAGAAGTGAGCGACTCTCTAAAATTGTGTTAACAATAGCAGGGATATTCCAAACGATTCCTAGTTTAGCTCTTTTTGGTTTAATAATTCCAATTATGGGAATCGGTCTTAAGCCAGCAGTTTTTGTACTTTTTTTATATTCTCTTCTACCAATAATAACAAATACATATATTGGAATTAAGGGAGTTGATAAGTCGACTATTGGAGCTGCGGTTGGAATGGGAATGACAAATTTCCAAGTTTTGACAAGAGTAAAACTTCCGATTGCTGTTGCTGTCATAATGGGAGGAATTAGAATCTCAACAGTTGCTACAATAGGAACTGCTACAATTGCAGCACTAATAGGTGCTGGTGGTCTTGGTGAACTTATATTTAGAGGAATTTCAACTAGTAATAATAATTTGGTTTTAACGGGTGCTATTCCAACAGCGGTTTTGGCATTTGTTGCTAACTATTTTTTAGGTGTATTAGAAAAAGTTTTAACACCAAGTGGTATGCTAACAAATAGAAAAGAAAAAAAGAAGAATATAAAGATTTTAAAAGTTATTACAACTATCTTGGTTCTTCTTGTAGGATTTAGAATTTATGAAAACAGTAAAGAAAAAGGAGTTCCAACAATCATCGTAGGACATAAAAATTATAATGAACAAAGAATTTTAGGTATTATGATGTCCCAAATAATAGAAGCCAACACTTCTTATAAAGTAAAAACCGTAGAACTTGGAACAGGAACTGTGATATTTGAAGCTATAAAAAATGGAGACATAGATGTATATCCAGAATATACTGGTGTAGCCTATGCAGCGTATCTTGGCAAAAAAGAAAAAGCTGATGCAAAAACAGTCTTTGATATCATTAAAGAAGAGTACGCAAGAGATCATAATTTAGACATAAGAGAACCGATGGGATTTGAAAATACTTATGCTTTTGCTATGAAACCAGAAGTTGCTGAAAAATATGGAATAAAAACTATAACAGATTTAAAAAGATATGCAGGAAATATGGTATTGAGTGGCCCTCATGAGTTTATGGAGAGGGAGGATGGGCTTTTAGGAATTCAAAAAGCTTATAATATAAAATTTAATGGTATTCTTTCAATGGATCAAGGGCTTGTTATAAACTCTTTAGTATCTGACAAAATAGAGGTTGCCTTAGTTTATTCAACGGATGGACTTATAGCTAAACATAATCTATTTTTATTAGAGGATGACTTAAAGTTTTTCCCACCTTATGAAGTTGTTGTAACTATGAAAAAAGGCTTTGAAAATATAAAACCAGATGTTATAAAATCCTTAGATTCTTTGGTTGGAATGCTTAACGAGGATGAGATGCAACTTTTAAATCTTTTAGCTATTGAAGGTCAAGAACCGATTGAAAATATCATTAGAAAGTTTTTGATTGAGAAAGGAATCATAAATTAATAAGATAGAAAAAAGCTGAAGAATTCTTCAGCTTTTTTAATTTAAATATATTTAATTCTGTATTCTATAAAAAGATAAAATAACCAAGTAATGGCAGTGTTAAAATTAACACAGGAGCATTTAGCTCTTTATATCTTCCAGTTAAAAATTTGATAATAACATGAGATATTATTCCCATACTCATTCCTGAGGCCATATTATCAGTAAAAATTGTAAACATAATCGTGATAACAGCAGGAACGAATTCAGTCATGTCATCCATGTCAATAAATTTAATGCTTGTCATCATTAAAATTCCAATAAAAATTAAAGCTGGTGCTGTTGCAGCAGATGGAATTATATAAACTATAGGTGTTAAAAATATAGTAAATATAAAACATATTCCAGTTGAGATTGCAGTTAACCCTGTTCTTCCTCCCTCTTCAACTCCAGCTGCAGATTCTAAGAATGTTGTTATTGTTGTTGAACCAAATAATGCTCCTACAATAGTTGCTATAGAATCTACTAAAAATGGTTTATCTACTTCTGGTAGATTTCCATCCTCATCTAAAAGTCCTGCTTGAGCAGATACTCCAAGAAGTGTTCCAAGAGTGCAGAAGAAATCTCCTACGAAAAATGTGAATATAAGGGGTATAAATGCAAATTTTAATGATCCCATAATATCAAGCTTGAAAGCTATTGTAGATATTGATGGAGGCATAGAGAAGAAACTCTCAGGTATCTGAGTGATCCCCATTGGAATTCCAAGTAAAGTTGTAATAACTATACCAATTAAAACTCCGCCCTTTACTTTATTTAAAACAAGTGCAATTGTTATGAAAAGTCCGATTAAAGATAGTATGGTATTTGGATTAGAGATGCTTCCCATAGAGATTGTCCCGTTTCCAATAGTCATTATTTGACCATTTTTAAATCCTACCATAGCTATGAAGAATCCTACAGCTACTCCAATAGCAAATTTTAAATTTTTAGGAATCGCTTCTACTATAAGTCCTCTTAATCCAAGAACTGTTAATAATAAAAATCCTATTCCTGATAGAAATACCATTCCCATAGCTGTTTCCCAAGTTACCATTCCTCCGGCAACTAAAGTATAAGCAAAGAAAGCATTTCCTCCCATAGCTGGTGCCATGGCAAAAGGTCTATTTGTATATAGTCCCATAACGATTGAAAATGCAGCTGATAGTATCGCAGTTACAATAGTAACAGCTTTTACATCCATTCCAGCAGCGCTCATGAATAGAGGCTGAACTATTAAAATGTATGCCATTGTCATAAATGTTGTAATTCCAGCAGTTAATTCTGTTGAAATTGTAGTGTTGTGTTGGCTAAGTTGAAAATAAGAATCAATAGCCCCTAGCACACCATTATTCTTTTGTTTAATGTTCTCCATTACTCCTCCTAATAATAAGCCATTTACGGCGGCTTGTAGAAACTCCTGCCCTTATTGCAGGATTATATCAGTGATCAAAAATACAGAATATTGTACTATATTTCACAAATATTGTCAACTTTTATTTTAAGAGCATATTTCTTATAAAAAATACATACTATAAAATATTCAAAACTAAAATTATTTCTTTAAAAAACACATAATTACAAACATATAAAAATAATAATTACTATAACAATATATAGAAAATAAAAGTACATATAATACCTCTTATCTGCATCAACATAAGTTTTAAATAATAATTATTTAAACTAATTTAATAAGAATTGTAACTTTTTATAAAATATGAGATAATATAGCATAAATATTTAAATATTAGGAGGTAAAACTATGTATAACGTGACAAGAGAAATGTTAGTTGAAGTTTTAGAAGGATATATAAAATTAGCTAAAGAGCTAGATGGTGAATTAGTTGTATTAAACAAAATAGATGATGAAGCAGATGAGTTTTTAATAGAAAAAATTAAAGATTTCGACTCTATAAAAACAAAGAAAAATGATTTGTTAGAAATAACAATATATGTTGACGATGAAGATGAAGTATATGAAGAGTTTGTTATTGGAGATGGATCTGATTACGAAAAAATTCAAAAAAATATTTTTGCAAAATATCCAAAACTTTATAAAATCAAAAATATCAAAAAAAAGACCGATACAGAAAATTCTAGAAAAGAAAAAACTCTTCCTGGAAATAAAGATCTAAATACAAACCATTTCCAAAAATTCATGAAAAAAAAGAAATAAAAAAAATTAAAAATCTATATTAATCAAAAAGTGAGGTTTAACTAAATACCTCACTTCTTTTATTTTTGAATCTCTAAATTATTATTCCACAAAAATTAGTTTTTTAAAACTGTAATTTTATCTTTTTTTAGAATTAGAAGCCTGTTTACGAGTGTATAATAGGTAAGAAATAAGTGCACCTTCAATTAGAGCAATAAATCCAAATATTACAGAAATTAATTTAAAAATATTTTTTGGAGAAATTTTCTCAACTTGAATCATTTCTAAATCAATATTTTTCATATTTTTTTCTATATTTTTATCTATAGGACTAGTGTTTGTATTTTGTGGTATTTTTATTTCTGAACTTACAGATTTTCCATTCACGACGATCTCTTCACTTGGAATATTTAATATTTCATATTTTTCTGTGATCGTATTGAAATAAGGAATATCTATTATTGGAGTTTTTTGAACTCCATTTTTTTTAGGAATAAATGCAATTTCAAAAATCTTTTCATTAAAATATTTTCCATCAATTATCTTTTCATTATATCCTTTGATAGTTTGAAATACATTAAAATTCATATCTTCTTTAATAGGCAAACTATCTAAAAGAGCCAAATTTCCACTTCCTTGTAAAGTCAAAGTTAAAGTTATGGCTTCACCAACATTCACTTCTTTAGTTTTCCAACTTTCTAAAGAGTTCAATGTTCCTACGATATCTTTAAAATTAGTAGGAGAATGATCAGGTAAAGGTTTGATATCTATCTCAATATCCTCATCTCCTATATATGATGTATTTTCATTGAAAAAATCTCTTGTGGGCTCTCCTACTTTAACACTACTTGAAGATATGCTTTTCAGACCACTACCATTAGCTTGTAAAACTCCTTTGAAAAGTGTCACTTGAATTCCTTGTTTTCCATTAAAATCAACAGGAGTCTGAATATAGTTATTATTGCTATATGGAGTCATATCTTTAACTGAAAAATCTTTGAAATTAGGCTTTTTTGCCTGACTAAGAGAACTTACTCTAACCCCACTTATAAAATACTCCTCATATGGAATCTTCTCTCCAAAATAGAATGTCGTTTTAGGAGTAGTACTTTTTAATATAAATCTATCACTTAAAGCGGAATTAATAGATTGACTTTTTTGAACATCTATTAAAATTACTTTTTCTACTCCTTTTTCAGTTTTTACTTTTAAAGAAAATTCTCCTTCTGATTTTGCTCTAACTCTATAAATATCACTTTTAGCTGAAGTTGTTTTTCCATTGATAGAGTTATAACTATTTGTTGAAGCTTTAGATATAATATCAAAATTCTCTATTCCTTCAATCGTATATTTTCCTTTATCCTCATTTAAGAATGAAACTTCTATACTAAAGTCTTCATTTCTAGATGGGGATGGATTTGAGGCATTTAAAACTAACTCTGAAAAACTTATTTTACAAAGTAGTAACATCATTATATATAAACTAGTTTTTTTCATTCCGACTCCTTACCATCTATTCTCACTATTTTTATCTTCACTCATGTTTAGAACTCTCTCATTATTTTTGAAAGCTCTCTTTTCATTTCCTTCAAGTCGTTGCATAATACTTTTCAATTCATCAGCTTTTTGCTGATCTTGTTGTTGCTGTTCACTTTGTGTCTGTTTATTATTTTCAGAGTTATTCTCGTTATTATTTTGATCACTCTGATTATTTTTATTTTCATTATTATTGCCATTTTCTTGATCAGATTGCTGCTGATTTTTATTTTGCTCTTGATTATTTTCATTCTGTTCTTGATTATCTTTTTTGTTTTGATCTTGTTGATCAGATTGTTGTTGATTTTCTTGTTGTTTCAATGCTAGTTCATAATTTTTTTTTATATTTATATCGTTATTATTATCTAATGCTAGCTTGTATTCTTCAATAGCTTCTTTTATTTTATTTTCTTCAACCAACTTATTTCCAGATAAAAATTTTGTATATCCTATATTTTCAGTTTTATTCATAGATTTTTTGAATTCCAAAAAAGAAAATAAACTCAATATAACTCCTAAAATAAAAAGAAAGATTTTTTTAAACATACGATTCCTCCCTCTCCTTTTTAGGTAAAAAATATCCCAATAAAATTAAAAATAATCCTAAGCTTAATGGATATTGATAATATTTTTCATAAGTTTTCAAATTTTCTTCTCGTTGAGAAGTTTTATCTAGTTTTCCAATATCTTCAATCAAATTTTTATAACTACCTGTACTCAGATTGTTTAAAGAATAATAATTACCTCCACTTTCTGAGGCTAATTCTTTTAAAAAAGTGTCATTCAATTTCGAAACAACGATATTTCCAGAGTCATCTTTTATAAACCCGTTGTCTATTGGAATTACACTTCCATCTGCAGTTCCAACCCCAAAAATAAATGTTTTTAAATTATTTTTTTTAACAAAGCTTAAAACATCAGGTTCTCGATCTCCACCATCAGAAAAAATTATAACATTTTTATCTATAGCCTCTGTTTTCTCAAACGAACTATTTGCTAGTTTTAATGCCTCTAGAAGTTGTGTTCCTCCACCTGATATTAACTTACTATCAATAGCATCAATATAATTTATTGCCATAAAATAATCATCTGTTAAAGGCATTTGGATGTAAGCACTATCTGAGAAAGGAACTATTCCTACCCTATCTCCTTTTAAATTTGATAAAATCTCTTTCAACTCTTTCTTACTCAGTTCGAGTCTATTCGGATAGGTATCTTGAGCTAGCATTGATCTAGATATATCCATAAGAATATATAAATCACTTCCTTTAACCTCTATTTTCTGCTCATCTTTTAATTTTTGTGGAGAAAGTAATGCTAAAAATACTAAAAAAGCACCTATAGACAAAAAAATAGCTTTTAAAAATGAATAAATATTATCATTCTTCCAACCAATATTTCTTAAAATATTTTGTCTTTTTCTAAACCCTAATATTAAAAATACCACGACTAATACAGGGGTAACTATAAATTTTAAATTATCTATATTTCCAAATTCCATACTATCCCTCCTTAAGGTATTCTTATATATTTAAAATATTGGAAAAATATACCTAATAATAATAAAAATAGAGCAATTTCTAATAGCTCTTCGAAGTATTCTTTTATATCATATACACTTCTACTATCTATTTTAGTTTTTTCTAAATTATCAATCTCGTTGAAAATGTTTTGAAACTCTTTAGAATCACTAGCTCTAAAATATTTTCCATTTGTTTCATTTGCAATAGTTTGCAGAAGATTTTCATCAAGTTCGTTGTTTTGAATATATCTAGTTCCAAAAAATCCAGGAACAGGAATCTCTTTTGCACCTATACCTATAGTATAAACTTTTATTCCTAATTCTTTAGCTACTTTTGCAGCACCAATAGGACTCATCTCTCCCGAATTATTCTCACCATCCGTCATAAGAATAACAACTTTAGATTTTGAATCAGAATCTTTTAATCTATTTAAAGCGACTCCTAATCCCATTCCTATAGCAGTTCTATTATTACTACTAATATCATCTGTTGTAATTGTAGATATCATATTTTTTAAAACATTGTGATCAAAAGTTAAAGGAACCTTTGTGTATGCTTCACCACCAAAAACAACCAATGACATTCTGTCGTTAGATCTTTTATCTACAAACTCATTTAAAATCTCTTTTGATTTTTCCAATCTATTTGGATTAAAATCTCTAGCTTCCATAGATTTAGATAAATCTAATGATATAACAATATCTATTCCATCTTTTTTTACAATTTTTCCTTCACTTGTAATTTGTGGTCTGGCCAAAGCAAATATCATGAAAATTGTAGATAAATATATACAAATCTTTCCTAAAAGATGTTTTTTACTTCCTTTGGAATATTTTTTTATCATCTGTATTCCTGGAACTTTAATAGCTCCACTAACTCTTCTTCTAAAGAAAAGATAGGTCACTATAGGGATTAGTAATAATATATAAGGTAATTTGAAGTTAAACACTATTCTTTTTCTCCTTTCTGAGTCTTTCAACCATTTCTATGGCTTTATTCTTGTATTCTGAGCTCTCTTCGTTGCTACAAATAGCATTTGGAGCAAATTTTAAATAATCCATTTTCTTAATAAAATCAATATCGCTAGTAGTTAATGTAGAGATTAACTTATAATCTCCACCTAAGAAGTTTGTATTATATACACCATCTATATATTTTCTTAATTCAAAACTAACTTTCTCTTTCCAATTACTCTCGTTAACTTTAGTTATTCCTTTTTTAAATATAATATATGGATCTTTTAATCTATCTATTATAAATAATACAATAGATAGTAGCATTGCAGTCGTTCCACTCATTCCTAATATTATAGCGGTATAAGGATAGTCTTTTTCATCATACATCTTCTCTAAATTAGCCAACTCTTTATAAGGTTCTCTATCTTCATCGGTTAAAGTAGATACTATTGGTAACTTTAATTTTTTATCACCTAGAAGAATCTCCTTTTCTCCAATATTATAACTTCCAAACGTTACTATATATGAGCTATTTTTTGTTTTATCTAAAGAGTATATTTTGAACTCCTCTAAACTTTGTTTAATCTCTTCCTCTTTTATATCTCCAGATATTTTTAATGTTATCCTATCTCCTACATAATACTCTTTCTCTTTAACTTCTTCACCAAAACCTAAAACGGAGAAAAATATGAAGATAAAGAGGAACAATTTTTTTATCTCTTTCATCTCACTCTCCCTCGACAGAAAAATCTTGATATCTCTTTTACATAATCTTGGCCTACATAAAGATTGATTCCATCATTTAAACTATTTATAGCAAATTCACTTTTAGAACTATAGTTTTCAACAACTATTTGTTCACCAGTTTCAGAATCTTCTAAAGTAAAAATCGCTCCTTTAGGTAGTGATTCGAACTTTTTATCACCTATTCTGACTGGAATTATCTCATGCCTTCTAGATAAACTTTTCAGTTCCTTTTCGTAGTTATCATCCAAAAAATCAGAGATTAAAAATATAACAGATCTTCGTTTGAATATTTTTCCAAAATATCTAAGAGCATTAGCTATATCGGTATTCTTTCCTTTTGGATTTAAAACTAAAAGATTTTCTATAATAGAAAGGGCATGTTTTTTTCCCTTTTTCAAAGAGATAATTTTTTCTATCTCATTAGAGAAAAACAGAGCTCCAACTCTATCTCCGTTTTTATTTGCACTAAATGCTAAACTTCCTACTAGTTCAGTTATTAAATCCAATTTATCTTTAAATCTATTTGAAGCTGAAACATCAACTAATAGAAATACAGAGAGTTCCCTCTCCTCAACAAACTCTTTTACATATGCTTTTCTCTGTTTTGCAGTTACTTTCCAATCTATCTTTTTTACATCATCACCCGGAGCGTATCTTCTAATATCAGCAAACTCCATACCGTTTCCTTTTAAACATGATTGATATTGTCCCGCAAAAATATTATCCGATAAAATTGTAGCTTTTATCTCTATATTTTTAATTTTTTTCAACAGCTCTTTTTTACTCTCTTTACTATGATCAAAATTCATAACTATCACTCCTTAAGGTAAAACTACTGTTTTTAATATATCCTCTATTATATCTTCTACATCTTTATTTTCAGCTTCAGCTTCATATGTAAGTATCAATCTATGACGTAAAACATCATAAATAACTTTTTTTATGTCTTGTGGCATAACGAAATCTCTTCCATCTAAGAAAGCTGCTGCTTTAGCTGCTATAACAAGTCCTATACTAGCTCTAGGAGAAGCTCCACATGCTATATATTCAGACTCTTCTCTAGTTTTAAAAATAATATCTAAAATATATTTTCTTAGTTTTGAATCTATATTAACTTTTTTTATCTGTTCTTTTATATCCTCTATATCATTAGCTGTTATTATTGTTTGAATCGATATGTCATTAAACTCTTTCTCTCCCGTTAAAAGATCAAGAATTTCCATCTCCTCTTCATAAGTTGGATATTCTATTTTCACTTTCATTAGAAATCTATCTTGTTGAGCTTCAGGTAGTGGGTATGTTCCATCCTGTTCTATTGGATTTTGTGTTGCTAAAACTATAAATGGTTTATCTAATTTAAATGTTTCATTAGCTATTGTTACCTGTTTTTCCTGCATCGCTTCAAGTAGTGCTGACTGAACTTTAGCAGGTGCTCTATTTATCTCATCAGCTAATATAATATTAGCGAATATAGGTCCTTTCTTAACATGAAATTCACCCGTTTTCTCATTGTATATCTCTGTTCCTACTATGTCACTAGGCAATAAATCGGGAGTAAACTGTATTCTTGAAAAACTTAATCCTAAAGTTTCTGCAATTGTATTTACCGTCAGTGATTTTGCCAATCCTGGAAGACCTTCTAAAAGAATATGATTGCCCGTTAAAATTCCTATAAGTATTTTATGAATCATATCTTGTTGTCCAATAACCTTTTTAGAAATCTCCTTTTTTAAAGTATTAATTCTTTCCATTTTTTCCTCCTAAGTTTCAATAGTATATAGTGATTACTTTATTATAGTTAAAAAATTTAAAATCACCAAATTTTTTGACGAAAAAAAAAGAATAAAAGTTTAAACTTTTACTCTTCTTTTATTTTTATTTATCTGTATTTTTTATAAAATAGTTTCTAGTATTTCAGACTTCGGTAGAGGTTTAGAGAATAGATATCCTTGAATATAATCCGATTTCATATATTTCAGAAGTTCTAAATCCTCTTTTGTTTCTACACCTTCAGCCACTACTCTTAAATTCAATGCATGAGCTGTGTCTATACATAATTTAACGAGTGTTCTATACTCTTCACTGTCTTTCATTCCCCATACAAAACTTTTATCTATTTTTATATTAGATAAAGGTAATTTTACTAAGTAATTAAATGCCGAATAACCCGTCCCAAAATCATCTAAAGATATTTTCACTCCGATATCTTTTAGGTTTTTTATTTTTAATATATTTTCGTCTATATTTTGAAGTAATACAGTTTCTGTAATTTCAATTCCTACATATTTAGGATTTACTCCAACCTCATTTATTATCTTTTTAATATTTCTAACAAAATTATGTTTCATAATTTGAACTGCAGATATATTAACTGATACAACAACTTTTTTTTCTCTATTTTCATTTATTTTTTTAGCAAAAGAAAATGCACTTCTTATGATAAAGTTTCCTATTTCATCTATCAATGTTGATTTTTCCATAATATTTATAATCTCAATTATTGGAACTCTTCTATATTTATCATTATTCCATCTCAATAAAGCTTCTAAACCAACTAGATTTTTATTACAACAATACTGAGGTTGATAGTATAGTTCTAACTCATCTTTTTCTAAAGCATTTCTTAAATCTTGTTCTATCTCTTCATTCAAGCATCTCTTTTTATCTAAATCTTTATTATAAAATACGTACTGATTCTTACCTTGATCTTTAGCTTTATACAGTGCTAAATCCCCTTTAGTTAAGAAATTGTCGATACTTTCTTCACCTGTATTTCCTGTTACAATACCTATACTAGCTGATAACTTTGTAAATTTAATCTTTTTTCCTGTTAATAGATTAAGAATACTATCTGCAGTTTCTGTAGCAGTCTCTTTACTCATTTTACCTTCCCAAGCTATTACAAACTCATCTCCACCAATTCTTGATACAAAACCATCTCTACAAATTTTTTGTAAATCCTCTGCAAACTCAATTAAAATCTCATCACCATGTTGATGGCCAAAGTTGTCATTTAAATGCTTAAAGTTATCTAAATCCATAAACATGATAGTAGCGTCAGCATCATTTTCAACTAGTTCACTTTCAATAAAATTATACAGTCCTCTTCTATTTGCTAATCCAGTAAGAGAATCTGTATATGCCATTCTTTTGATTCTAGCTTCTTGATTTTTCATTTCAGTTACATCTCTCATAGTACAAACTATTCCAATAACTTCTCCCGATATATCTATAATTGGAGATTTAAATACTTCTACTATTTTTTCTCCCGATTTAGTATTTAAGGTTCTAACTAAACTTATATTACTTTTATTAAATATTACATCTTTATCCTCTATAGAGATGCTTTCTCTATGTTCTTGCCCTAATATATCTTCCTCTTTAAGATTCATATATAAAAGTTTATTTATTTCTGTTAATCTATAGAATGTAGAATTACTTTGTACAATCTCTCCCTTTCTATTCTTAGTAAAAACAGCAAATGGCATATTTTCTAATAGAATATCAAATTTAACGTCTTTATTCTTTAAATCGGTTATATCTTTAGCTATCCCCATTGTTCCTAAAATATTATCATTAGTGTCAACAACAGGAACTTTGTATATATTAAATTGTCTATATCCTTTTTTTCCTGGAATAACTTCATCAAATATTAACTGTTTTCTTTCAGTCATTACTTTTAAATCATACTCTCTACAGTTCTCCCCAATCATACCATTCCAAACAAATTGATCATCCTTACCTCTGATAGTATCAAAGTCTTTGCCACAATGCTCTTTAAATTCGTTGTTAACAATCATATATTGGCTACTTTGATTTTTAAACCATGCCATATATGGGATATTATCCATTAAAGTATAAAACTTTAGTTTATTCTCTTCAGCTTCATCTTTTATTAAAATTGTTTCTTTTAGTTTATCTAAAACTAATCTAATCTCTTTTAGAGAATACGGTTTTAAAAGGAAATTAGTGGCTCCTCTTTTTATGTAATCAGATGGTCTCTCCTCTTTTAGTATATTTACAGATACTACTATTCTATCTAATTTCTCTTTGAAACATTCAAAAACATAGTCATTGTAGCTATCAAATATAATAAAGTCATAGTTTTTCCAATTATTTTTTGAATATTCTACTATATTCAAAAACTCGAATTCATAATCTTGTAATAAATATAATCCTAGTTCCTCTAGCGATCTTTTTGCTCTTTCGCTATCGTGTAAAATTAGTACCCTTGATTTCATCATTTAATTTCCCTTTACTCCTGATTTGTGTCACATTCTAACACGTGTTTTATAACATTCTAACACAGATTTCATTTTTTTCAAATATTAATATTGAATTTATAAGTTTTTAATACTATAATGTCTTTGAAAACATAATTTAATAAGGGGGACAAAATGTATAAATTAGTTATTTCAGATTTAGATGGAACATTAGTGAACAGCAATAAAGAGGTTTCAGATTACACAAAGAAAATTGTCGATTTATTAAAGCAAAATGGTGTACATTTTATAATTGCAACTGGTAGAAATTTGAAAGGGGCTAAGCATATTTATGATATTTTAAACCTGAATGGTGAGATTATTTGTAATAATGGTTCAACAATTTATGACAACAAAGGAGAATTAATCTTTCAAAAAATTGTTGATAAAAATATAGCGCAACTAGTCTTTGAAACAGCTTTAAAAGAGGAGTGTGCTTTTCTAGGAAGCTATGGAACACAGCTTTATATAGGAGAGGGAACGCTTGATCTTGTTAATACTTATTTATACAATCCAGCTCAAGACCCTATAGAAATAAACATCAATAACATTTCAACATTTGATTTTGAAAAAATAGTTTTAATGAGTAAAGATAACAATAAATTAGAAAAACTTTCTTCTGAATTTAACTCTTTAAAAGAAGTAAATGCATTTATATCACAAGAAAATTATCTTGATGTTGTTCATTTTGAAACTTCAAAAGGAAAAGCTTTAAAAGTTTTAGCTAACTCTAAAAATATAGATCTAGAGCACACTATCGCCTTTGGAGATGCTTTTAACGACTATGAGATGTTAAAATTTGCTGGAAAAGGATTGGTTATGGCCAATGGATTTGAAGAGTTAAAAAAAGAGTTTGAAGTATTAGAATTAACTAATGATGAAAATGGAGTTGCAAAGTACTTAGCTAAAGTTTTCTCTTTAGATTTATAAAATATAACTTTAAAAATGACGCCAAGTAATACAAATAATCTTGGCGTCATTTTTTTAGGGAGTATACCAAATTTAGTGTAAATTAACTTCTTAGCTATCAAATTTTAAATGTCCAAATAGGCTATCTT